>USHW01000026.1 GCA_900554545.1 uncultured Prevotella sp.
GAGACTTATAAAAAAGATTAACAACAAACTATGCACTTAGTTGCGGAATTAAGGTTTATTGTCACTTATTTTATTCGTATAGGCATCCAGTGACAAGCCGTCTACCCAATCCATAAGCAAAACAGGAAATTCGGTTTCGTCAGTTTGCGTTGAATCAACAAACAATTCTTTTTCGTAATATGTCACCGATAACAAATACGATGATTTGTCAATATTACTTATTGCTTCGGATATTTGTTTATATGCTTCTGCCCGCCCCTCCTGCTCGCGTGTAAAACACTTAACGGCATACAATTTGCCTGTTTTTACGTCTTTCATCTTGAAAACAACTGCAAAGTTGCCGCTTGACATTACGGGATTGCCGTTACCGTCAAGCACGGGACGCAAGTCACACAGCTTGTCAAAGTTGTCTTCTGCCGAGCGGATGGCATCAATGTATTCAGATATTAAGGGGAATTGCATTTTTCTCTAACTGATTTGTGTTTTCAGACCTTGGCAACAAAGTTAAGAAAAGAAATGCAGACTTTTTATATGAAATAGGTAAAAAGTTTTAGAAAACGATAAAACAAAACTCTTTAAATTAAAATCTTAATTATTGCTTTTCTGTTTTGAAGTTTGTTTGTGTACAAATCAAAATAAATGACTATTGACACATTGGTGCCCCTTTGAATTTGTGACACCAATGAAGCCAAATAACTTATAAAATGGGAAAAATAAGCGATTTAGCTTATTGTGCGACATTATAAGCTTAAACACTTATTGGGAATTAAACTTTTCCAAATACAGTGCTATTTGTTGATGTATTTAACAGTCTTAATGCGTCCGCTATTGTCTTGCATTTTCAAGACTAATAGTCCTTTGTTGAATTTCCCTATTTCGTTGATGTTTTCGGCATTGCCGAGGTATAGGCCGGAAGGGGTGAATACTTTGATGGAAGAATAATCCGTGCTTGAATCAATGCCGGGAAGAACATTGTCGATGGAGCTTGTAATGCTTGGTATTTCCAAAAAGGCGGTGTCACTGCCATAGTCATTCCTTGCAGTGATGGTTACTTGTGCGCTTCCGTAAAGATCAACGTCGGTGAAAGTAAGCCTTGTGTAATAGGGAGTGTCTGAAAATACTGTGTTTACTATTGAACTGTGTTCCTCTTCAATGGTTGAATGAAGGTAGTTGCCGCCTTCATAATGTACTTCAACCACAATGTCATAATAATCTGGCGACTTCGGATTTTTGGTTATGCTTATTATGTTTGCGCTAAGGATGCGAGGTTTGAGTTCCGATGTAAGGCAGTATGTGCTTGTTACGTTTTCACCGTTCGATTTATCGGTGAATGTTATCAGTCCCCGTATGTCGCCATCAATGGTGTGCTTGTATTTTTCTTCATCGGTTATGGCAGACGTTGTAAATTCTGCATCCGATGATGTTGCGACAGTTTCATAACCGCCTGTTGCCAATGGCAGCAGGTATTCCCATTGGTGTTCGGTTATTTCGGTATTGTCAGTTTGGATGGAGAACGTGTGGCTTTGATATGCTGAAGTAATCCCTATGTTGCCGATGTCTTTTCCAATAATCTTAATATTGTTGTCAGGTTTGTTCCAGCCGATTGTGTTGAGCAAGTCGAGCGTGACTTCATCAATAACCAAATCTTTTACGCCCTCGTCTTTGTAATACATCAGGCTGTTAGGGTCTGACAGGTATTTGAGTGATTTGTTTTCGTCAAATTGTTTGGGAGCATACAGCCGGTAACGTGCTTCTTTTTGCGCTGCATACAGATAGTTGCAGTCCTGCTGCACAAAATCTTCCAGTTCATTTGGGCGTGAGTTGTCAAGGTCAGACAAGCGTTTGCCGTCTTCCGAGAAAATTAATTTGTCGAAAGCGGACATCCCATTTGGGAAGGGAAATACGATATTGTCTTTTGTCTCGTCATATTGTACGCTCGCTCCGAAGCCAATCGCTTTTGCAACAGCTGTGAGCAGGGCGTATGACAAGTTCTTTGATGTTGGAGAAATGCCGTTGCCTACTCCTACGCTCCAATTGGTGTTCTTATTTATATGTATGACTGCGTCAGGACAATCTGTCTGTGTCTCTCCAAATATTTTCCTGTAAAGGCAAAGTGGATAATAAGTTGTTTCGGATGAAGAGTTTGTGGATGCAAGATAAGAAACTTCGGTCTTAATATCAGCGTCTTGCACATCTTCATAAACAACATCCAAACTCAGCGATGTGCCGACAGGCATATAGCAGCTCCATACATCTGAAGCTATTTGCAATGCAACCTTTAGCGAGTCGGGCATATCTGCACCTCCGTTTATTGTAATGTTGCCAGACCGTGCGCTTGAAGTGCGTAAGGCTTTGGCCGTTTCTGAAGGAATGATTTTTGTTCCTCCGTAATCACATGTGATATTAGACACAACAGGAACAACGTCTTGTGCGCATCCATATAAAGGGAAAAGCATGAACAACAGAGCCGTAATGCCTTTTATCGGAAGTTTCATGGTGCAGATATTTGGTTGGCGGAAATTAAAAAACTATTCAAATTACCAGTTCTACCGGGCAATGGTCGGAGCCGTAGATTTCGTTGTGGATACCAGCGGACTTGATGTTTTCGGCCAAACGGTTGGAAACGATGAAGTAGTCGATGCGCCAGCCTGCGTTCTTCTCGCGTGCATGGAAACGGTATGACCACCACGAGTATGCGCCTTCGAGGTCGGGGTGGAGGTGGCGGAATGTGTCAGTGAAGCCGGAAGAGAGCAGGACGGTGAACTTTTCGCGCTCTTCATCGGTGAAACCGGCGTTGCGACGGTTCGTCTTCGGGTTCTTCAGGTCAATCTCCTTGTGCGCCACGTTCATGTCGCCGCAGGCGATAACCGGCTTTACTGCATCGAGTTTAAGCAGATATTTGCGGAAATCGTCTTCCCATTTCATTCGGTAGTCGAGGCGTTTCAGACCGTCTTGCGAGTTCGGTGTATAGACGGTAACTAAGTAAAAGTCGGGCATTTCAAGCGTTATGACGCGTCCCTCGTGGTCGTGCTCGTCAATGCCGAGGCCGTAAGTCACGCTTATCGGCTCGTGTTTTGTGAATATGGCAGTACCTGAATAGCCTTTCTTTTCGGCGTAGTTCCAATATGATTTATACCCGTCAAACTGGAGGTCGAGCTGTCCTTGCTGCATCTTCGTTTCCTGAAGGCAGAAAAAGTCGGCGTCAAGCTGCTTGAAGGCATCGCTGAAGCCTTTGCCCTCGCAGGCCCGAAGGCCGTTGACGTTCCATGAGATGAGTTTCATGATTTTATCAAATTGATGATTGAAAATTGGCAATTGATAATTATGATTACCATTGTCAATGACATATTATAAAAAAAGGATAATTGAGAATTACGTTCTCCTTGGATTTGTTTGTTTGGCAAGGTAATCATAATTCTCAATTATCCATTCTCCATTTTTAATTAAAAAGTTAGAATTTCGCCATCTTTATGGCGTCAATAGCGCATTCATCGCCTTTGTTACCCAAACGTCCTCCGCTGCGGTCTTTAGCCTGTTGCAGGTCGTTTGTTGTCAGCAGTCCGTAGATTACCGGGATTTGGCTTTTTGCGTTGAGGCGCGCTATGCCGTAGGTCACTCCCTGGCAGATGTAGTCGAAGTGAGGAGTTTCGCCACGGATGACGCATCCGAGAATGATGATGGCGTCGTAGCCGTCGTTGAGTGTCATTTGGTGCGCTCCGTAAATCAGCTCGAAACTGCCCGGAACGGTCTTTACATGGATGTTTTCGGGCAGTGCGCCGTGCTTTTCGAGCGTCTTCACCGCGCCGTCAAGCAGTGCGCCTGTTATTTCAGGATTCCATTCAGCTACGACTATTCCGAAGCACATGTTGCTTGCATCGGGCACTTTGTTTGGGTCGTAGTCTGACAGATTATGTAATGACGTCGCCATTATTTTACGGAAACTCGTTCTATGTACTTGTCAATTTCGCCGTAAACGGGGGAGTTGACATACTTCTTCTTGATGTCCTGATATATCTTCAGGGCCTCGTCCTTCTTGTTCTGGCTTTCGAGAATTTCGCCTGCTTGTATGAGGAATGTCGGCGATAGGCTGTTGTTTGCGTTGCCTTCAGCTTCGCTGTCGGCCATGCTTGCCGCTTTCTTCAGGTATTCAACGGCCTTGTCAGGCTGCTTGATGTGTGCGTAAGCGTTGCCCAAAGCGGCGGTTGCAGCCGGGCTTATCATCTCGTCATCAGCCGGAGAGTATTTTTCAAGATACTTTACGGCATCGTTCCATTTGTCAAGGTTTGCATAGCAGAGTCCGGCGTAGAGGTTGGCAAGGTTGCCTGCGTCTGTGCTGCTGTAGTCTGAAGCTATGTTCAGCAGGCCGCGAAAGCCGGTGCTGTCGCCCTTCAGTGCTATTTCGTATTGCTGGTTGGCGAAATAGTCCTGGCCTTTTGCCAAGGCCGTGCTTGCCTCCTGTTCGCGAGGCCCTGATATGTAAGTCTCATAGCTGAGTACGCCTGCGACGATGAGTATGACTACAACGATAGCTGCCGAGATGGCCTTCTTGTGTTTCATGAAGACCGCCTCTTTCTGACTAAGGGCTTCTTCAACTGTGCCCTTCTGTTCTTTAAGATTTGCCATTTATGTTTATGATTTTTAATTATCTGTGTATAAAGCGTGGCAAAATTACAGATTTTATCCTGAATATTGAAATTTATCGCTGACTTTTTTTGCTTTTCAACGGCAAATGGAGTAACTTTGCATGAAAGTTGAAGGGCAAGCTCATGTTTCTAAGCAAATTATCAATTATTAATTACAAGAACATTGAAGAGGCTGAACTTGCCTTTTCCCCCAAGTTGAATTGTTTTATAGGGCATAACGGCGAGGGCAAGACCAACCTGCTCGACGCCGTATATTACCTGTCGTTCTGCCGCAGTTCGTGCTCCGTGTCCGACTCGCAGGCGATGCGTCACGATGCTGATTTCTTCATGCTTGACGGCCGGTATGTAAATGATTCCGGCGAAAATGAAAGTGTGTCGTGCGGCATGAACCGTGGCAAGAAAAAGCATTTCAAGCGCAACAATAAGGAGTACAAGCGGTTGTCGGCTCACATAGGGCTTGTGCCGCTGATACTTGTTTCGCCGTCAGACACGGTTCTTATCGACGGCGGAAGCGAGGAGCGGCGGCGGCTTATGGATGTTGTCATATCGCAATATGACCCTGCCTACATTGCTGCGTTGAGCCGTTACAACAAGGCTTTGCAGCAACGCAATGCCATGCTTAGGGCGGACGCCGAGCCGGACGCCGACCTTATTTCGCTTTGGGAGGAGCAGATGGCGGCTGAAGGCGAGATTGTCTATGCCAAGCGCAATGATTTCATCCAGCGCATTTCGCCGCTGTTCCAGCGTTATTACAGCAGCATTTCACAAGACAAGGAGAGCGTTTCGCTCAGCTATGTGTCACATTGCCAGCGCGGGCCGTTGCTCGATGTAATCCGTCGCGACCGCCACAAAGACCGCGCCGTGGGCTATTCATTGCACGGCATACACCGTGACGACCTTGAGATGCTTATCGGCGGCTTCCCGATACGCCGCGAGGGCAGCCAGGGGCAAAACAAGACGTTTGTCATTTCGCTGAAACTCGCCCAGTTCGAGTTCCTCCGCGACATCCGTGGCGGCGTCTGCCCTATATTGCTTTTGGATGATATTTTTGACAAACTTGATGCCGCACGTGTGGAGCAGATAGTGCGCATAGTGGGCGGCGACGGCTTCGGGCAGATATTCATGACCGATACCAACCGCGAGCATCTTGACCGCATACTTGGCGGAAGCTCGCTTGATTACCGGCTGTTTTATGTTGAGAACGGCGTGATAAGGCGGAAGGAGGACGGTGATGTTCAAGCGTGAGGTGCATACTTTGGCAGATGTCCTCGCCCAGTGCCTTAGGCATGACGGCTTGGAAACGCCCCTGAAGCAGCGGCGTTTGATTGACGCGTGGGGCAAAGTGGCAGGCAAGGCTGTCGAGAAATATACCGGCGAGAAGTTCATACGCAATCAGACGCTTTACGTGAAAATCCTCAATCCGGCGTTGCGCGCCGACCTCGCGATGATGCGCGAGCGGCTTGTCAACAACCTGAACGTAGAGGTTGGCGCAAGGATTATAAGCGATATAAAGTTTTATTAAATGAAGAATGAAAAATGAAGAATGAAAAATTCATGCCTTTTTAATCTGTTGTGACAGACAAATGAATTCTTCATTCTTCATTTTTCATTCTTCATTTAACTGTTTTCTTGTCCGAGCTTTCCCTGATTTTCAGTATCATCGGCACAACCTCTTTGTATATTTTCTTGTCTCCGGCTATGTTTTTCAGCAGCAGTTCGCAGGTCTTTTCGCCTGTGAGATGCGCCTGGTCCATGATGGCGGAGAGCTTTGGCGTGACGAAGAACGACGTGTCCGTTTCAGTAAATCCTATTATTGCCACGTCGTCAGGAATGCGAAGGCCAAGCGACTTGATGGCGTCGAAAGCCGCGTATGTAATGATGTCGTTGAACGCGAGTATTGCGTCGGGGCGGTCGTCGCGTTTTAGCATTTGCATGGTTGTTTCCCTTGCGTAGTTGAAGTCAATGTTGCCGTTGATGATGATAGAGCGGTCAATTTCGATTTTGCGTTCGCGCAGGGCCTCAATGTAACCGTGTTTGCGGCGTTTCATCATGTCGAGATGCTGCGGCGCTCCTATGAAGGCTATGCGCCTGCTGCCCGTGTCTATCAGGTGCAGGGTGGCTTCTTTTGCCGCTTCGTCGCCGTTTGATGTTACCGACGAGAACAAGTCTGGCAGGCAGGTCCGTGCAAAGAACACGAGCGGTATGCCCATGTCGCTTATTTCAACGAAGTGCGAATAGTCCGTGGTATCCTGGGCAAGGCAGGCTATAATGCCGTCAACATACATTCCGATGAAGCTGTCTACGGCTTTTTCCTCTCTCAGATGGTCTTCGTGGCTGTTGGCGGCAATGACGGCGTATCCGGCTTTCGAGGCATAGTCCTCTATTCCATCAAGCACTGCGGCGTAGTAGTGTGTTACGAGGTTGGGCACCACGACGCCTATTACCTTTGACTTTTTCTGCCGTAGGCTTTGGGCAAACTGGTTCGGCCTGTAATTAAGTTTCTTTGCCAGGGCTTGCGTCTTGCTTTTCAGCTCTGCGCCCACTTCGTGGCTGTCTCTCAGTGCGCGTGACACTGTAGCGATGCTCACCCCGAGCTGTTCGGCCATTTCTTTTAAGGAAGTCCTGCGTTGTTTCATTGATACTAAATACCTAAGATATTTCGACAATCCGTGATTCCTGTAGCAAAAAGTGTCTCCCAAAGTCGCATTCCCAGTCTCCGCGGCATGTTGCATGCACGGTTGTTTTTCCTGTTTGGCGACTGTCAAATTATTTATTGCAAAATTAATAAAAACATAGAAATATGCAAGAGTTTGCACACTTTTTTTCAACTTGTGCAATTAAAAAGTCAACCGGCCTGCCGTAATGCGCTTTGTCCGGCATCTGTAGCGAGCCTGTGTAACTCTGTTGTGCGGCTTTTGCGCACGTCTTTTTTGTACGTCCTGTAACGTGCTGACTGCCAGTGTGTTGGCAGAAGGCCGCCTTTTGCCTTGTAAAAGGTGGCCTTTCAGGCGGTAAAAGGCCGTCTTTTGGAATGCGAAAGACGGCCTTTGGTAAACGCATGGTGTTCCGGCGGCATTGTACACGATGGCGTGTGCGCCCATAATATTTGAGGTATATGGCAACGTGTGGCCTTGACCGGTGGTGCAAACCGCCGATTTGTAACACAAATGAAATGTCTGTTTAATCGTGTTGTAACAAACGTTGCCTACTTTTGCAGCAAAATTCAGACACATATTCAATAACGTTTTTTATGACAGAGATTTATTTTTTAATAGTCGCATTCCTGCTGGTTTTGGCAGTGTTCGACTTGTTTGTAGGCGTAAGCAACGACGCCGTGAACTTCTTGAACTCGGCCATCGGAGCCAAGGTGGCCAAGTTCCGCACGGTGCTGTTCGTCGCATCTATCGGCATCCTGATAGGAGCCGTAATGAGTGCGGGCATGATGGATGTGGCCCGTCACGGCATCATGCGGCCTGAAAGCTACTCGTTCTCGGAGGTTATGACAATCTTCCTGGCCGTGATGGTTACCGACGTAGTCATACTCGACGTGTTCAATACGCTCGGCCTGCCTACATCAACAACGGTATCGCTCGTGTTCGAGCTGCTCGGAGGTACGTTCATACTGGCCATGCTCAAGATGCACGCCGACCCCTCGCTCACCATCTACGACCTGTTAAACAGCGACAAGGCCCTGAGTGTCATAATAGCCATCTTCGTCTCTGTCGCCATCGCATTTTTCTTCGGAGTAGTGGTGCAATGGATTTCACGATTGATTTTCACCTTTAATTATAAGAAGCACCTGCGCTATACCATCGCAATATTCGGCGGCATAGCGTTTACCTCGCTGGCATATTTCATCTTCATTACTGGTATAGGCAAGTCGCCCTACATCAGCGAGTCGCTGCGTGTGTGGATTGACGACAACACGCCAATGCTGATGGCCGTATTTTTCATCGGTTCTACAGTGTTGATGGAAGTGCTCCACCTGTTGCGTGTCAATGTGTTCAAGCTCATTGTGCTGGCCGGAACGTTCGCGTTGGCAATGGCTTTTGCCGGCAACGACCTCGTGAACTTCATCGGTGTGCCCTTGGCCGGTCTCGATTCGATGCAGGATTTCTTAGCTAACGGCAACGGACAGTTCGACACGTTCATGATGACGTCGCTCATGTCGTCGGCCAAGAGTCCGCTGCTTTACTTGGTGCTGGCCGGCATCATAATGATAATCGCCATGACAACATCGAAGAAAGCGCAGAACGTTGTCAAGACGAGCGTTGACCTTAGCCGTCAGGATGAGGGCGACGAGATGTTCGGCTCGTCGCGTGCGGCACGCAGCATTGTACGCTTTACGCAGGACATGAACGCCGCTGTGGCCAAGATAATACCGCAGCGTGTGCAAAAGTGGATTGACAACCGTTTCAACAAGGAAGAGGCAATAATAGCCGACGGGGCTGCGTTCGACGAAGTGCGTGCCGCCGTCAACCTCGTGCTTGCCGCCATGCTAATCATCATCGGAACCAATTACAAGCTGCCGCTCTCAACCACTTACGTTACGTTCATGGTAGCAATGGGTAGTTCTTTGGCAGACCGCGCATGGAGCAGGGAGAGTGCCGTGTTCCGTGTTACCGGTGTTATTTCAGTCATCGGCGGATGGTTCGTTACGGCCGGTGTGGCCTTTGCCACCTGCGCCATCGTATGCGCGATGATGCACTTCGGCGGAATTGTGGTTATGATAGCGTTCATGGCTCTTGACATCTACCTGCTGTGGAGCAGCAACCGCCGTTTCGCGAAGAAGCAGAAGGAGGAGAAGAAGGACGACGTGTTCCAGCTGATGATGCGCACAAGGGACAAGGAGATAGTGTGGGACTTGCTGTCCAAGCACGTTTCTCGCACTCAGAGCTTCGTCACCCACTTTGCACGTGAGCAGTTCAACCGCATCATCGACGGTATATGCAACGAGAACCGCAAGGAGCTGCGCCACTGCGGCAGCGCCCTGAAGGAAGAGCAGGCGCAGCTTAAGAAGTTCCGCCGCAAGGAGCTTCTTGCCATGCGGCGCATCCCCGCACCGATAGCCATAGAGCGCAACACGTGGTTCCACCTTGGAGCCAACAGCAACCAGCAGTTCATGTACTGCCTGCGCCGTATGCTCGACCCGGTGAAGGAGCACGTTGACAACAACTTCAACCCGCTGCCGCAGGAATATATTGACGATTTCGAGGCTACGCGCCGCAAAATCAACGAGCTTATGTCGCATACAGAGGAGATGATTTCAACCAACAGGTACAGCCTGTATGACGAGACGCTTGCCATCGCCGACGAGTGCAAGGACGAGCTTTCAGTTATGCGCAAGCGTGTGATTGACAGGATGTACCGTGACAGCGACAATGCAAATCTGAAGGTTTCGCTGCTCTACCTGAACATACTCCAGGAGAGCCAGGAGTTCCTCAGCATAATGCGCCACCAGCTGCGTGCCGCAAAGAAATTCCTTGAAAACACGGCGCGGTAAGGTTTCTGCATGTATATTCCCCATAACCGACAGCTTGAGAACATACAAGACGATGAATAGAAGAACGGTATTGCTTGCTGTGGCGGCTGGCTTCATCGCAGCCGCCTGCGGCACGGAGAACAATGAGGGAACAAAACCGGGCGGCACGACTGCCGCTGAAGGCACTGGCCTGACGGCTGGCGAGGTTGTGGAAAAGGGTTTCGAACATATTGAAATCGACGGAGACTTCGACCTGTTCTATGCCACAGGCAAAGAAGTGGCCGTACGCTTCGAGGGAAACAGGGACGACATAGCGCGCATAATAGTGAAGAACGACGGCCATACGTTGCGTTTCACACAAAGAGGTGAAAACCTCAACGACGTTGACGTCTATGTTACGTCTCCCCGTCTTGAAGGCGTTACCTTGGAAGGTTCAGGCGACATAACGTCGGAGAGTTCGATTTCCGCCGGTACGTTCGACATCTGCTCCTCTGGCTCTGGTGACGTACAGATACACAGTATTACGGCAGACAGGATTTCAGCGGAGCTGCGAAAATCCGGCGACATAAGCCTGAACATTGCCGATGCGGACGAGATTGATTATGAAGTGAGTGGAAGCGGCGACATAACAACGGAACGCATAAGCACCGACCGGCTGGAGGCAAAAGTGTCAGGAAGCGGCGACATCGACCTTAGCAACGCCCGTATAGGCGAGGCTGAATGTACAATAACCGGCTCTGGCGACATTGACATCGACGGACATGTCGGCCGGTGTACCAAGAATGTGACAGGCTCGGGGGTTGTAGACATCAACCCTTGACGTAGGCATGACTGTCAAGCAATGGCGGCAAGGCTGCAGAAACAGTAACTTTCTGTAGCCTTGCCGTTTGTTTATGTAACCAGAATGGCTTGTTCCGGCCGTATTGTTAACTTGCAATGGCATATTGCTTACAAACCGAAATGCCGTCTTTTACATGCTAAAAGGCGGCATTTCGCATTGTAAAAGGCGGCGAATTGGAAGGTGAAAGACCATATATTGGAAGGCAAAAACATTGCGGCCATTTTGCGAATTAACGATATTTACACTTCAAACAAGCACATTTCAACTGCAAATCGCTATCTTTGTAAAATACAAACTGAATATTTATGGCATGATGAAAAACACGAAACAAACACTTATATTGTTGTTCGCTGCGGCTTTGGCGTATGGATGCGGCGGCAGAGAAAGCGTCAATGAGGACGTGGCGGACGGCATTGAGGCATACGTAAACGAACTTGCAAAGGGCTATAAGCCTATGGCTTCGACGCGAACTCTTAGCGGACGGACATGGAGTTCGCATAAAAAAGGTTATATGGTTGAAGTTTTTGAAGACGAATCTTTTACCGATTCTTTCCATATAATCAGATATAAATCTATAAGGCCGGACACAACTGTTGTAGGCAGTTACAAGAAACGCTACTATCTGTCGCTGATAAGAAAGCCCGGAAGGTTTGATGAAAGCAAAGTCGGAACGTACACCGAGGGCGACTACATCATAGAAGAAATGACGTATAAAGGTCAAAAGACATACCGCTCATACAAGCTGTTGCTTGTGTCACCGACGGAATTGGAAATGTATGCGGTTTGCCAGCCAGGCACCATTATAGGAGGAACGGATGAGCAAGCAATAGTCAGGGAGGAGTAAAACTGTTTCTCCGCTATGTCCATAATAATGTCCGCTTTGTCATTAAAGACCGGTAAAAAACTAAAAATACCATAAAAAGTTTTCCTTTGTCGGTGATAATGCCTAATTTTGCCGGATGTAAAACGAGACTTTCAAGCACATGAGATATGCAATCATTGCAGGCGGCGAAGGCTCGCGCTTGGCAAAGGAAGGCGTGAAAGAGCCTAAGCCATTGGTGCGGATAGGCGGAGAAAGGCTTATCGACAGGCTTGTCCGCGTGTTTGAGGACAACGTGGCCGAGTCCATTGTGGTGGCCTATCGTGACAGCATGTTCAGCGTGGCCGAGCACCTGAGTTATTTGCAGGGCCGCGCCGACGGCAACAACGGAGCGCCCGTTCTGGCCATAGGCGTTGAGACGCCAAGCTCAATGCACAGCCTTAACTGCATAATAGGCAGGCTTGACGCGGGGCCGTTCTGCCTTACAACGGTTGACACCGTGTTTGCAGAAGATGCCTTCAAGCGTTACATATCGGCATTCACGGCCAGCCTTGACGGCGGCGAGGCCGACGGAATGATGGCTGTTACGTCATACATTGACGACGAGAAGCCGCTTTATGTGGCCGTTGACGATGGGATGAACATCACTGCGTTCCTTGACGAAGACAAAGGCTGCCGGTATGTTTCGGCCGGAATTTACGGACTTACGCCGCGCTGTGCCGACGTGTTGCGCCGCTGCATCGGGCGTGGCGAGAGCCGTATGCGCAACTTCCAGCGCGCGCTTCTAAGCGATGGTATGCGCCTAAAGGCGTTCGACATAGGCCGGGCGTTCGACATAGACCATGCCGCCGACATTGCCAAGGCCGAACGTTTTTTACGTGACGGAGTATGACACGGGTGCTGAAAGTGTACAGGGCGGAGCGGTTTTCGCCAAATTCGGTAGACCGCGACCGTACCATAATCGATGCCGTAGGCAGGCTGCTGGCCGTACAAGGCTGCGCCGTTGACGGCATAAACGAGGAGCAACTTACTGCCGGATGCACGGCAGACATCATACTGACAATGGCGCGCACGCCGCAAGCCTTGGGCATATTGAGGCTGAAAGAGTCCGGGGGCTGCATCGTGGTGAACCGTCCTGGCGGTGTTGCGGCATGTGGCAGGAGCAACATCGACCGCCTGATGAGGAGCAACGGTCTGCCAGCCGCTCCGGAAGAGGGGAGCTGCGGATATTGGATTAAGCGCGGCGACGAGGCTGCCCAGTGCCGTGGCGACGTGGTTTTCGCGCGTAATGGGGCGGAGCGCGACGAGGCTTTGCGCCGTTTCCATGCCCGTGGAGTGGGCGATGTGGTTGTCACAGCCCATGTGCCGGGTGACGTTGTGAAGTTTTATGGCGTCGTGGGCACAGGCTTTTTCAGGACGTTCCACACAGATGCGGACTACTCGAAGTTCGGCGACGAAATGATTAACGGCGTGCCGAAGCGTTACGGCTTCTCCGTCAGCAGTCTGAAAGCGGATGCCGAAAGGCTGGCCTGCTTGGTCGGTGTTGACGTTTACGGGGGCGACTGTATAGTGCGTGAAGACGGCTCGTATGCCATAATCGACTTCAACGACTGGCCCAGCTTTGCCCGTTGCAGGGATGAAGCCGCAGCGGCGATTGCCATGAAAGTGGAGGCGGTTTTTAAAGGTAAAAAAGAGAAAAGGTAAAACGGTAAAAAGGTGAAGATAGCAAATGCCAACGTTTAAGGATTTATTGGCCGCATCAATAAAGTCAAAAGACACGGAAGAACGGCTCGACATGTGGTTTAACCGGCCTATGGGGCTGGTGATGGCATTGGCCGGCAAGAAGCTTGGCGTGCACCCCAACGCCATCACCGCTGTGTCGGTGGTGCTGGGAGTGTGGGCTGCGTGGATGTTCTCATACACCGACCTTCGCCACAACCTGCTGGGCGTGCTGCTGCTTATGGTGGCAAATTTCTGCGACTCCGCCGACGGCCAGCTTGCCCGGTTGACGGGAAAGAAGACCCTTGTGGGGCGTGTCATCGACGGATTTGCAGGCGACATCTGGTTTTTCAGCATATACTTCGCCCTGTGTTGCCGCATGACGTGGCAGCCGATGCCTGGCACCGACACCGTGTGGGGGCTGTGGATATGGGTGCTGGCGTTCATTGCCGGTGTGCTTTGCCACTCTCCGCAAAGCTCCCTGGCCGACTATTACAGGCAGATACATCTGCTGTTCCTCAACGGCAAGGCCGGGAGCGAGCTTGACACTTACGCCAACCAGCGTGCTATCTTCGACAGCCTGCCAAAGGGCAGTCCGCTCATCGCCAAGATGTTCTACTTCAACTATGCCAACTATTGCCGCAGCCAGGAGCGGCGCACGCCGGCCTTCCAACGGCTGTCGGCGGCAGTCGATGCGGCATACGGCGGCGTGTCGGGCATGCCGCAGGCGCTCCGCAACGAGTTTCTTGACGGCAGCCGCCCGTTGATGAAATATACCAATATCCTCACGTTCAACGCCCGCGCCATCTGCATTTATGCCACATGTCTTGCCGGGTGTCCGTGGTTGTACATGCTGATTGAGGTTACCGTCTTCACATTAATATATATATACATGCACAAGCGGCACGAAACCTTGTGCGGAAACATGGTTAAAAAGATACAGGTTTGATAAGAGGCTACATATTCGACTATGGCGGAACGCTCGACACTGCAGGCCGCCATTGGGGCAAGGTGCTGTGGAACGGCTACGTGCGCCACGGCGTTCCTGTTGACGGACAGGCGTTCCGCGAGGCATACGTATATGCGGAGCGCAAGCTCGGTTCGTGCCCCATTATACGTCCTGACGACACGTTCCGCACTACGCTTGACAAGAAGCTGGCCTTGGAGCTTGGATTTCTCTCGTCGGGAGAGCGTGCGTATATTTCTGAGAAAGACGCCGCCAAGTTCCGCAAGGACATTCTTGACGACATATACGAGGGCGTGAAACAGACGACGGCCGAGAGCCGCAAGGTGCTGAAGGCCGTCAAGGCGCGTTTCCCCATGGTGCTTGTGAGCAACTTTTACGGCAACATCGGCACGGTGCTCGGCGAGTTCGGGCTTGACGGTTTGTTTGACAGCGTGATAGAGTCGGCCGTCGTCGGCGTTAGGAAACCCGACCCGGCAATATTCCGTCTCGGCGTGGAGGCGCTGGGATTGCTTCCTGAAGAGACGGTAGTTGTCGGCGACAGCTATGACAAGGACATTGTTCCGGCCAAACAGGCAGGCTGCCGTGCCGTGTGGCTGAAAGGCGAGGGGTGGGACGAACGGCAATATGACGAGAGCCTGCCCGACGCCGTGATAACGGAACTCGGTCAGGTATTAAACGTTGGACGGCCTTGAGGGTCTAAATGATATACAACTTGCACGATGATGAGAAATCTGCTTATATTTCTTTTTTCATTGCTGGCGCAGGCTGTTTGCGCGCAGATGATAACCGGGGTGGTGGTTGACGGCGAGAGCGGCGACACCATACCGCATCCGGCATTGCAGTATGACGGCGGGCGGAAAGCCGTAGCCGGCGATGCCGCCGGCCGTTTCACCATACAGCGGCTCAACGACGAATACCTTACCGTCAGCGCCGTGGGCTACAAGACCCTGCGCATACTCATAGGCCGGAATACGCCCGGCGAGATGCGCATAACGCTCAAGCCGGACACCAGGCGGCTGAAAGGCGTCACCGTAAACGCCCGGCGCGGCAAGTACAGCAGGAAGAACAATCCGGCCGTGGAGCTGATGAAGCGCGTCATCGCGGCCAAGAAGCGCACAGACTTGAACAACCATGATTATTACCAATACAACAAATACCAGAAGCTGACGCTCGCCATCAACGACATAAGCCCTGAAGAGATAGAGCACGAAAAGGAGAAAAACCGACAATGGCTGCTCAACCAAATAGAGCTGTGCCCCTACAACAACAAGCTCATACTGCCGCTATCGGTCGACGAGACGGTGACGCAGAACCTCTACAGGAAAGACCCGAAAAAGGAGCGGACGGTGATACTCGGGCAGAACGCAACCGGCGTGAACGACCTCATACAGACGGGCGACATACTCAACACGGTGGTAAAGGACGTGTTCACCGACGTAGACCTGTACGACGACCAGATACGCCTGCTGCAGTATCCATTCACAAGCCCCATCGGCAAGGATGCCGTGGCGTTTTACCGCTTCTACATAGTCGACACGGTGACGGTCGACCGCGACGAGTGTTACCACCTCGAGTTCACGCCCAACAACCAGCAGGACTTCGGCTTCCGCGGCGAGATATGGATACTCGCCGACTCCACGCTGCACGTCAAGAAGTGCCGCCTGTCGCTGCCGAAGAGGAGCGACGTCAACTTCACCGACGAACTGAACATACTGCAGGAGTACACCAGGCTGCCAAGCGGCGAATGGGTGCTCACGACCGACGACATGACGGTGGAACTCTCCGTGGCCAAGTTCCTTACAAAAGCCATTGTAATAAGGACGACAAGGATGAGTGGCTACTCCTTTGACCCCATACCCGACAAGGCGTTCAAGGGCAAGGCCAGGGTGAAGTACGACCCACGCTCGAAGATGCGCGGCGACGGCTTCTGGAGCGAGAACCGCGCCGTGGAGCTGACAAAAAGCGAAGGTTCCATGGGCACGTTTATCAACAGCCTTACCAACACGCGCGGCTTCAAGTACCTGCTGTTCGGCCTCAAGGCCCTCATCGAGAACTATGTGGAGACGGGCACCCGGAAGCACCCCAGCAAGGTGGACATAGGCCCCATCAACACCATGATAAGCTCAAACTTCATCGACGGCGCGCGTACCAGGCTAAGCGCCCAGACCACGGCCAACCTCAACCCCCACCTCTTCCTCTCCGGCTACTACGCCCGGGGCTGGCGCAGCCGGAAGAACTATTACAAGGGGCAGCTCGTCTACTCGTTCAACAGGAAAGACTACATGCCCTGGGAATATCCCAAGCGCACGCTCACCTTCACCTCCACGTATGACGTGTGCTCGCCGTCTGACAAGTTCATGCCCACCGACAAGGACAACGTGTTCACCTCGCTGAAATGGACCGAGGTGGACAAGATGATGTTCTACAACCGCCAGGAGCTGCTCTTCGAGTACGAACAGGACTGGGGACTGAAGACATCCGTCAGCCTCAAGACCGAGGAGAACGAAGCCTGCGGCAAGCTCAGCTTCACCCCCATGTCGCTCTACGACCCCGACAACCCTGTCACCGCCCCCGGCAAGTTCCGCACTACGGAGGCGCGCTTCGAGATACGTTACGCCCCCGGCGAGACATACGTCAACACCAAGCAGCGCCGCCTGAAAGTGAACTACGACCCGCCAGTGTTCACCCTCTCCCACACCGTGGGCGTGAAGGGCGTGCTCGGCGGCGACTACAACTACAACTTCACCGAGGCCAGCGTCTACAAGCGCTTCTGGCTCAACAGCTGGGGAAAGCTCGACGTGTCGGTGAAAGGCGGCATACAGTGGAACAAGGTGCCCTTCCCGCTGCTCATAATGCCGGCCGCCAACCTGTCGTACATCGTCGAGGACGAAACGTTCAACCTCGTAAACAACATGGAGTTCCTCAACGACCGCTACGCCTCGCTCGACGTGTCGTGGGACCTTAACGGAAAACTCTTCAACCGCATACCCCTGCTGAAGCACCTCAAGTGGCGCGAGTTTCTCGGAGTGAAATGCCTCTGGGGCACGCTTACCGACAAGAACAACCCCACGCTGGCGCGCAACGCCGGCGACCCCCTGCTCATGCGCTTCCCCGAAGGCTCATACGTCATGGACCCCAGCCGCCCCTACATAGAGCTGATAGCCGGGATACACAACATCTTCAAGATATTCCACGTGCAGTTTGTCCACCGCCTCAACTACAACACGCTGCCAACGGCGAAAAGAAACGGAGTGAGGATAATGATGAGGCTCACGTTCTAAGAAAATGAGACCTACTTCCAACCACTCCCGAATGGAAGGGGGTTGGAATGCCTTGAAAGTGGCAAAGTCATATTACGCTCCTCCCTTTGGGAGGGGAGGGTGGGGTGGGTTCTCACTAAAAAAATTAAAATACTATGCGAAAAATCAAGAACCCGTTTGAACACCGTGAGGGCTACTGCTGCTTCGGGTGCAGCCCGGCCAACCCCATAGGCATACGCATGGAGTTTTATGAAGACGGTGACGACATTGTAAGCTTCTGGAACCCGAAGACGTACTACCAGGGCTGGTTTGACACGATGCACGGCGGCATTCTTGCCACCATCGCCGACGAGACGGCCGCGTGGACAATGTTCCGCAAGCTGCAGACTACCGGTATGACTGTCAGCCTCGACCTGCGCTACAAGAAGGCCGTGATGACTACCGAGGGGCAAATCACCGTGCGCGGACGCATCGCCGGACAACGGCGCAACCTCGTGACTATAGGCGTTACGATTGAGAATTCGCGCGGCGAGGTGTGCGTAGAGGCCACTGCCGTGTACTTCGCCTTCGGCAAGGACAAGGCCGCCGAGATGGGCTTCACGTCGTGCGAGCTTGAGGGCGACGAACTGCTGCCGATGTGAATGTTGGTTTGCGTCCGGACGGTGTGTCAGATTACGCAGTCCATTGTCACGTCGTTGTCGTCTGTCGGTATGGTTTCTTGTTTTTGGAAGCCGAAGCATACTCCGATTTTGTATGCCTTGGCGGCTTTCGGCAGTAAGCGGTCATAATAGCCCTTGCCGCGACCGAGGCGGTGGCCCTGCGCGTCGAAAGCCATGCCGGGCACTACGGCCACGTCGATACGGCCGTAGTCGGTGTAGACTTCGCCCGTTGGTTCCATTATCCCGTAATGTCCGGCGGCAAGGTCGGCTGGTGCTGTGTAGATGCGCAGCTCCATGTCGGTGTCGCCGGTGACGCGTGGCAGCAGCACCGTCTTGCCTGCCTGTACGAGGCGGTTTACGGTGTCGTGGGTGCATACTTCGTCGGGCAGGGAGTAATACATGAGTATTGTTTTTGCTTCTGTGACGGCGGGGTGGGCCAGCAGCCGTGACATGACGGGAAGCGACAGCTCCTCCAATTCTTTATTGGTGAACTGCTGCTTCATTTCCCTTATGTGTTTGCGCAGTGCGCTTTTGCTTGTGTTCATGCGCGTGTGATGTAGTTGATGGCTGTGCGCGGTACGGGTGTTTCCCGTGCCATGGCGGTCTTGCCGTCGCCTCCGTCCTTTTCGTCCTTGGGTTTCTGCGGAAAGGCCTCGCCACGGTTGAACACGTCGAGGGCGGCCTTGATTACGTTGTCGTCAAGGTTGAGGTATTCAATCCAGTCTTCCTCATCCATTATGTTGTATATGATGCGGCTGTTGATGAATGTCTTTAGCAGGTTGTACGACTTCTTTATGAGCAGGTTGCGCCGCTTCAGGCCGTTCTTGTCGGCGTATGTGGCGAACTTGTCAACTGTGTGCTGCCTGTCGAGGTATGCTGCCAGCTCGTCCATCGTTTCGAAGCTGCTAAGCTTGGGGCGGTTCTCGTCGGTATAGGCGAAGGCGTACTGTATGATGAGACCGCTCATGGCCGCTTCCTTGTAGTATGAGGTCATGCCGAGAGTGTCTTCAGGCACGAAGATGTCGGGCGTTATTCCGCCTCCCCCGTACACTGTGCGTCCTATGCTTGTATGGTATGCCGGGCCGGTGTGCTTGATGCTGTCTTGCGAGAAGAACTCGCCGTGCTGGTAGCGTGCGAGCAGGTCTTCATCGTAGTCCTGGTTGGCACCGGCTGTGTATGGCTTCTGTATGCAGCGGCCGGAGGGGGTGTAATAGCGCGCCACGGTAAGTCGTATCATGGAGCCGTCGGGGAATTCGAGCTGCTGCTGCACGAGGCCCTTGCCGAACGAGCGGCGGCCTATGATGGTTGCGCGGTCGTTGTCCTGCATGGCTCCGGCGAATATCTCTGACGCGGAGGCCGACCCTTCGTTGATAAGCACTACGAGGGGGATGTGCTGGTAACTGCCGCGACCGTCGCTCTTGTAGTCCTGGCGTGGCGACTTGCGCCCTTCGGTGTACACGATGAGGCGGTTTTTGGGCAGGAACTCGTTTGCCATCTGCACGGCCGACTTGAGGTAGCCGCCGGTGTTGTCGCGCAGGTCGATGATTAGGTTGCCGAAACCTTCCTGCGAAAGGCTTGCGAGTGCAATCAGAAGTTCGGGATAGGTGTTTTCGCCGAAGTTCTTGATTTTTATGTAGCCGGTGTTCTCGTCAATCATGTAAGCCGCGCTGATGCTTTTCTGCGGTATGTCGCTACGAGTGATGGTGAACAGCCTTGTCTTCTTCTCGCCGTATCTTACCACGCCGATTTTCACCTTGGTGTCCTTGGGGCCTTTGAGGCGGCGCATGGCTTCGTCGTTGGTCACAACTTTGCCCACGAAGGGCTTGCCGTCAACGCTCACAATCTTATCGCCGGCGCGTATACCGGCCTGGTCGGCCGGGCCGTTCTTTATTACGCCCTGCACGTGGATGGTGTCGTTGCGTATGACGAACTCTATGCCTACACCGGAGAACGAGCCTTTAAGGTCGTCGGTGGCTTTCTGCACGTCTTTGGCGCTGATGTAGACGGAGTGGGGGTCGAGGTCGGCAAGTATCTGTGGAATGGCCATGTCTACGAGCGAGTCGATGTCCACCTTGTCTACATACTGGTCGTCAATGATGTGCAGCAGGTTGTTCAGCCTGTTGCTGCCTGAATTGATGATGTTGAGCCTGTTGCCGGAGAAGTGGTTGGCGTAGAATGTGCCTATGACGATGCCTGTCACCACGCACAGCGCCATCAAGAGCGGCATGAGGCGGTTTGACTTATTTTGTCTCATAATCGTCGGGGTTTATGTAAAGAACTTCGATGTTCGCTTTCTTCAGCAGGTTTATGCCGTCGTCAAGCCGGTATTTCTCGGCGTAGACCACGCGCTTTATGCCAGACTGTATTATCAGCTTGGAGCATTCTATGCACGGAGCGGCGGTGACGTATAGCGTTGAGCCGTCGCTGTTGTTTGAGCTGCGCGCCAGCTTGGTTATGGCGTTGGCCTCGGCGTGCAGCACGTATGGCTTCGTCAAGTTGTTCTCGTCTTCGCATACGTTCTCGAAGCCGCTTGGCGTACCGTTGTAGCCGTCGCTTATAATCATCTTGTCCTTCACTACAAGTGCGCCCACCTTGCGGCGTTCGCAATAGCTGTTTTCCGACCAGATGCGCGCCATACGGAGGTATCTCAAGTCCAATAGCAACTGTTTTTTGTCCGTTTCAGTCATGGTTTTATTTTTATAGGAGTAAGAAGTAAGGTGCAAAGGAGTAAGGAAAATGCTTTGCCTTATGCGTAGCCTTTTTCACCTTTTTACTTTCTCACCTTCTCGCTTTTCTTTATTCCGTTTCTCTTCAGCAGCGCGTCTATCGTTGGTTCGCTGCCGCGGAAGCGTTTGTAAAGTGTCATTGGGTGCTCTGTTCCGCCCTTTGAAAGGATGTTGTCGCGGAAGCTTTGTGCTGTTTCCCGGTTGAATATGCCGTGTTTCTTGAATACGCTGAAAGCGTCGGCGTCGAGCACTTCCGCCCATTTGTAACTGTAATAGCCAGCGGCATAGCCTCCCGACATGATGTGGCTGAACTGTACCGTCATGCAAGTGTCGGGCAACTGTTTGGTGACAATAGCCTTCTTCCATGCTTTCTTTTCAAACGGCATGATGTCGTCGGTGAATGGTTCTTTCTTTGTGTAGTATGCCATGTCGAGCAGTCCGAAGCTTACCTGGCGCAGACACGAGTATGCCGCCATGAAATTGCGGCTTTTGACGATACGGTCAATAAGCTCGTCAGGTAATGGTTCGCCGGTTTGGTAGTGGAAGGCGAATGTGCGCAGGAAATCTTTTTCCACTGCAAAGTTCTCCATGAATTGTGACGGCAGTTCCACAAAATCCCACCAAACGTTTGTGCCCGACAGGCTCTCGAACCTTGTGTTGGCGAACATCCCGTGGAGCGAGTGCCCGAATTCGTGGAGGAAGGTCTCCACTTCGCCGAGCGTAAGCAATGCCGGCTTTTCTTCGGTCGGTTTCGTGAAGTTCATCACAACACTAACATGTGGACGCACGTTAGTGCCCTTCCTGTCAATCCATTGTCCTTGGAATTGCGTCATCCAGGCACCTCCCTGCTTGCCTTTGCGTGGGAAGAAGTCGGCGTAAAACACAGCGAGGAATGCTCCGTCATTGTCGTACACCTCGTAAGCCTTAACGTCAGGGTGGTAAACTTGTATTTCTTTGTTCTCCTTGAATGTTATTCCATAGAGCCTGTTGGCAAGCCCGAATACTCCTTTGATGACATTTGAAAGTTCAAAATACGGCCGCAGCATTTCAGAGTCGATGTTGAACTTCTTTAATTGCAGCTTGTGTGAATAGTAGCTGAAGTCCCAAGGCTCCATGATGAAGCCCTTGCCTTCCGTCTTTTTCGCAAGTTTCTCAATGTCAGCCACTTCTTTGACGGCTGTAGGCTTGTATGCGTCAACAAGGTCGTCAAGCAGCTTGTACACGTTGCGCGCGTTGCCGGCCATGCGGTGTTTCAGCACATATTCGGCGTATGTCTTGTAGCCCAAGAGCTGCGCTATTTCCCTTCTTATGTTTATCAGGCGTTTGCAGATGCCTGTGTTGTCCTCGCTGTTGCCGTGGGTGCAGACTGTGTTGCGCGCCATGTACATTTCCTTGCGCAGTTCCCTGACAGCTGAATATGTCATGAACGGGCTGTAGCTGGGGTAGTCGAGAGTGAATACAAAGCCTTCAAGCCCCTTTTCGCGCGCTGCGGATGCCGCCGTTTCACGCGCCGTTTCGGGGAGTCCTTCAAGTTGGGCATCGTCCGTTATGTGCAGAGTATATGCCTTGTTTTCCTTTAAGAGGTTTTGTGAGAATTGGAGGGAGAGCATGCTTGCCTCTTCCGTCAGTTTGCGCAGACGTTCCTTTCCTTCGTCGTCAAGCAAGGTGCCGCTGCGTACAAAGCCGTCATAACAGTTGTCAAGCAGCATCTTTTCCTCGGGAGTAAGCTTCCTGTGGTGCAGGTGTACGGCCTTAATGCGCTCGAACAGGCGCTTGTTCAGCCTGACATCGTTGGCGTGTTTTGTCAGTATTGGCTGTATCTTTTGGGCCAGCGCGTCCATCTCGTCGTTGGTTTCTGCGCTAAGAAGGTTGAAAAACACTGTCGATACACGCGACAGCAGGTCGTAATACCCGTCCTTGTCGTCGTCAACGTTGATTATGGTGTTGTCGAATGTCGGCTTTTCCGGGTTGTTGATTGTTTTTTCTATCTGCTCGTTGTCACGGCGTATTCCTTCCATGAAGGCTTCTTCAAAGTCTTCAAGACGGATATTCTCGAAAGGGACGGTGTAGTGTGGAGTGTTGTATGGCTCAAAAAAAGGGTTCTTACGTTGCTTTGCTGCAATACTTTCATTCATACTGACGTTTCTCTCTGTTTTTGATGATATAATCATTTGCAATCAAGACTTGCCGCCATATTTTGGCGTCAGGCTTATGTTATGCAAAGATAGTCATTTTATTTTGTGAATATAGTTGCAGCTGCGGAATTTAACTAATATTTACCTCTTCGTTAGCGTATGGTTTTTTCCAAGGCGTAAATATGTATTTCACCGCGTTTCAGCGAGATTATTCCTTCTGCGGCCATAGAGTTGAGTTCCCGCGATGTGTTGAGTCTGCTCTCGCTTATTTCCATGCCTAACCGCTCCATCTTTATGTGCAATATTTTCTCTCCTGCCGGGCGAAGGCATCTTGTTTCCACAAACCTTGTTATCTTGTTGCGTATGTCTTTAGGCTGCGTTTTCCATGGGAAGCGTGCGAAGCGTTGCGATTTTGTGCAGACGATGTTAAGCAGGTTGAGCCTGAATATCTCATAGTTGCAGGCCAGTTCGAGTGTCTCTTTCTTTCCGAGACATATAAACGTACAGTCGGTTACGGTCTTGAACGAGCGTGTATAGCGTTGCGTCAGTCCGAAGATGCGTTCCGGTTGCAGTATTTCCGGCGCCGGCATGATTTCCGTGATGGAATATCCGTTGTCGTCAGCATATCCGGTTGCGCTGACTATGCCTTTTAGTAGGAAATATATTTTGTCGCATACGTCGCCTTCATTTACAACTGTTTTACCCTTGCCGTAGCTTAGGTGCCTGAATTTTGTCGATGCAACAATCTGTTCAAGGTCGTTTCTGCTCATGCCTTGGAACAACGGCAGCTCAAGCAGTCTTTCATGCAACCTTGCATTACTCATGTTGAAGTCTCCTTGTTCTTACGTTTTTACCGGTTTATTCAGCAATCTTGTCCCTAAGCGATGGTGAGTACCATACGGCATTTCCGCCTTTATCATCGGAATATATGAAGTATGCCATAAGTTCAGGATGCCTGTCGAGAATGTCTTTCGCCTTGTCGAGTCCTGCCACCATAAACGCCGTAGCATAGGCGTCGGCCGTGGCGCAATTGTCTGCCAGCACGGTGGCCGAAAGAATGTTGTGCTGTACCGGGCGGCCTGTTTCGGGGTCAATTGTGTGTGCGTATTTTTTACCGTCCTTGTAATAGAAGTTCCGATAGTTGCCGCTGGTGGCCATGGCCTTGTTCGTTACGTTAAGGATTGTTTGCAGCTCCTGGCTTGTGTTGAGCGAGTCTTCAATCGGTTTTGTCACTCCGATTTTCCAAGGCAGGCGTTGGTTGTTCACCCCGTGCGTTACAATTTCGCCTCCTATTTCAACCATAAAGTTCTCAATGCCTGCTTTTTTTAGATAGGATGCTACGACGTCGCATGCGTATCCTTTGGCAATGGCGCTGCAATCGAGCATTATGCGTGGGTCGTTCTTCTTTATTACGCCATTCCTGATGGAAACCTTTTCATATCCTATGAGCTGCTTGAGGCTGTCTATCGAGTGAGGTGTCGGCTGCATGTCGTTTTTGAACCCGAAGCCCCACAAGTTGACAAGTGGCGCAACTGTTATGTCAAAAGCTCCGTTTGTTTCGCCCGATATTTCTTGTGCAAGGTTGAAAACGTAGGCGAACATCCTGTCTGCTTTTACGTTCTCGTTGCGGTTTATTCTTGAAATGGTAGATTGTTTGTTGAATGTAGACAATGAATAGTCAACTTTTCTCAGTTCTTCTTCTATGCCTTTTTTCAGGCTTTTGTTGTTTTGGTAGGTAATGTTGTACACTGTTCCGAACACGAAGCCTGTGTCTTTCTGGTACGGCATTGAGCGTTGCTGGCGTACGATTATTATCGTGCCGACTATGAGGAACAGTAGGAATGCGGATTGTAGAAGTAGTTTCTTTTTGCTTTTCATTGTTTTTCTCTTGTGAAGGACAGGGGTGCTTTTTTGTTTTCCTGTTACCGGTTTTGTCAGATGTCAACGGTGATGTTGAATGTTCCGCCTATGTTGCTGCCCCCGGAGGTGCCGTACCCCGGCACATACCAAGTGTTGCCAAGCGCGCCGTCGTTATGCGACAGCCTGCTCCTGTATCTGAGACTCCAGCCCAGATGCACCGGCCCCCACATCTTCGCATCGACGCCTATGACCGCTTCAAGCCATTGGTAGGAACATTTTACACCGTCTGCCTCGAACTGGGCTGTGTCGCCCCATACGGGGTCTGTCATTCCGGGATGTGAAATGTCGTATTTGAATGACGTAAACGCGTATCTTACTCCGGCAAACAGGCGGTATATGTCATGTTTGTTTTTAAGCAGGTTGAAGTCCACGCCGATTTTCCAGTATGGCGCGCTTGTCTTGTATGATATGTCCGTAGCGTCGTTGGTATGGTCGGCTTTGCCTATTCCGGCTTCCACTATCGGGAAGTACCTGTCTTTCAGGTTTATGCGCAGTGCGGCCTCGTATTGCCCGTAGTCGCCTATGAGCATTTGCACCGGGCCTACCAGGTCGACGGAAACAGCGAACCCGTTGAATAGCGGCACGCTGTCGTTTTTTGCGCTGTCGTCCTTGTCTTTTGCGTTTGCCGGTATGGCGGCAAGCAGCATGCACAGGCTAATCGCGATGCTTGAAATATATGTATAAATGCTTTTTTGATGTGTCATAGCTGACATCGGGGTTTATTATTACAATCGAGTCGATGGCGTTGTTAGTCGTGCTTACCCCTGTTATGGTATGGAAATACAACGGGGCGCAGTCAACTGATTCAAAGTGCGGATGGTCTTCTTTCGTAATCGTCACAACATCGGTTGTCGTTACTTTTGTCACCGTGTCGATAGTCTCGAAGTAGAACACGTCTTGGGCTTGCGAGTAACTTATCGGAAGAGAGAACTCCGTAGTCCTTACGTTCCTGTTAATCAGTACGGAGTCGCTGCCGTCAGTTACGCGTTTTGTGTATATTGTGAGCGTATCTGCCAACGTGTCAACCCTGCCTTCTGGTGTCATCAGCTGGTATTGTGTGTACACAAGGCTGTTCAACGGGCAGTCGATTGACGAGCACGAGGCTGCCAGAAGCAGCATCGCGATGAAGCATAGGGGCAATGCCCGCATGGCGTTCTTGTGTGTGAATGACTTTCCTGCCATCTGTTTCAGTCCTTTGTTTTTCTACGACAACATGTTTCCTTGTCCTTCATTGTTTGTCTCCGCACCTTATTTCCTCCTCTATCTGGTAGTCGTTGCGGCCGGTTGAGTTGCGGCTTATCAGGTCGCCGAGGAAGCCGGTGAGGAACAGCTGTGTGCCAATCATCATCATTGTCAGCGCGATGTAGAAGTAGGGCGAGTCGGTCACCAGCCTCTGCGGTATGCCGTGGGCGAGCGAGTAAAGCTTGTCTATGCCGATGATGGCGGCGGAAACGAAGCCGATGAAGAACATTATTGTCCCGAGGAAACCGAACACGTGCATGGGCTTGCGTCCGAAACTGCTGAGGAACCACAGCGTTATGAGGTCAAGGTAGCCGTTGAAGAAGCGGTTGAGGCCGAACTTTGACTTGCCGTACTTGCGTGCCTGGTGGTGTACAACCTTTTCGCCTATTTTGTCGAACCCGGCGTTTTTTGCCAGATATGGTATGTACCTGTGCATCTCCCCGTAGACTTCAATGTTTTTCACCACGTCGCGCCGGTATGCCTTCAGCCCGCAATTGAAGTCGTGCAGGTTCTTTATGCCGCTTATTTTGCGTGCCGTGGCGTTGAAAAGTTTTGTGGGGATGGTTTTTGACAGGGGGTCGTAGCGTTTCTGCTTGTAGCCTGACACAAGGTCGTATCCCTCTTCGGTTATCATCCTGTAGAGTCCGGGTATCTCGTCGGGCGAGTCTTGCAGGTCGGCATCCATTGTGATTACAACGTCTCCTTGCGCTTCTTTGAAGCCGCAATACAGCGCCGGGCTTTTGCCGTAGTTCCGGCGGAACTTTATCCCTTTTACGCATTCGTGGCTTTTGCCCAACTCTTTTATCACGTTCCAAGAGCTGTCGGTAGAGCCGTCGTTTACGAATATCACCTCATAAGTGAAGCTGTTTGCCTTCATCACCCTCTCTATCCAGGCGTACAGCTCCGGCAGAGATTCTGCTTCATTATATAAAGGTATAACGACCGAAATGTCCATTTTTCCGTTATTGTAGTTTTTTGTTTACTGGTTAAAGGTGACGCTTGCGGTGGAAGCCGGCGGCTGTCAGAACCTTTTTCTGTATCTTGACTTCATCATGGCTGCTATCGGCAGGCTTATCATGAGGCCAAGTATGATGTTCGTTGTCAGGAATTGCAGGGCGATGTCTATCGGCCGCAGCGCGGCGAGATTGTCCATGGCAAGCTTCATGTCGTCAGGCTTCATGCCGTATGCCGACAGCATTGTCTTGAATTCGGACGTGTTGGTTATCTCCGCGTACTTGGAAAGCATGAACCCCTGGTCGATGAACTGGAAGTAGATGAACTGCGCGGCGGCCATCAGCAGGGCCGCGTAGAAGTAAATCATCATGCTGTAAAACAGGGCGCGGCGAAACGAGATGACGCCATTCAGGGCTGTGTCGCGGTAGCGCCGCAGGCGCATCGAGGCGAACACCAACGAATATGCGCCGACTATGAGCGACAGGAAGCCCAGCAGCGGATTGTAAAATTCCCCGATGAAAAAGGCGAAGCTTAATATCCACAATCCGCCTACTATTGCGCCGTCGGTGCGTGCGTATGCTTTAAGCTGTTCGTATTCTTCGCGTGTAGCCATGTGTCTTGTATTCCTCTTTTTGTCCGCCGGATGCGCATACGGTAATGGTAAAGGTGCGCCGACGGCTTGCAAAATTACTTATTTTCCGCAACATTATGGTTGCATGTGTGCCTTTTTTTGATTTTTTATAGATATGAATAGCTTATGTGCGTTGTTTCTTTTGCCTTGTGACGGTTTCTGGCGAGTGTGCGCCATGATGCCGCCGCAAGGCGGAACGGCCGTGAAAAAACTCCTTGCATTGGCGTAGGAATATGGTATATGGAGAAAAAACATTTGAAAATGTCTGATAAGTGTGAAGTTGTGAGGCAAAAAAGATTATATTTTCTTACAGTATCATGTGCCATTATGTACAATTACATGATTTTCAATACTTTAACAACAAAAATACATGTTGTCTCTTTGCGAAACGGCATATATGGATTAAATATGGACGGGCAGGCTCTTTACGGTAAGAGCCTGCATCTTGACGGCAGGCCATATTATGTTTTGTGACGGATGGCGCAACGGGAGACCGTAGCCAGCTTCTCCGCCGGTTATGAAATGAACTTTGGCAAACGGTACAGTGAAAGGCCGCCTTTCATCTTCCGAAAGGCCACGTTTGGCACGGTAAAAGGCCGTGTTTTAGAGGCTAAAACACGGCCTTTTGCTAACCCGTTGACAGTCAGGAGATTGCAAGGCGGATGAACAAGGGCGTCATCATGTGGACTTTATGAAGATTTACCACAGGCTTTTAAAGCAATTGTTTAATTTATAAACAAACAAATAATAGGATTATGACATCAATAAAACTTAAATTCAGGCCATCGACAACTCCGGAAAAAGCAGGGGCGCTGGTTTTCCAGCTGATTCACGAACGCAAGGTACACCGAATCAAAAGCAACTATAAAATATTTGACAGCGAGTGGGACGCGGAAAGCGGACAAATCATTTTGCCGCTGCCAGGCTCACCCCGTCACAGGCAGCTGGGCATTATCAGGTTCAATGTGGAATGGGAAATGCAGCGGCTAAGGAAAATAGCCGAAAAACTGGAGCAGACGGGCGGCAGTTGGGGTCTTGACGACATAGTGAAACTGTTTGTGCCTTGCATAGACACGGAGAGCAGTGTGTTCAACTTCATCCATGAGCAAATCATGCGCAAAAAACAGCTGGGCAAGATACGTAGTAGCGAGACTTACCAGGCTACGCTGAACAGCTTTATGCGTTTCCGCAAGGGGGCGGACTTGACTTTCGACATGATTGACCCCGAACTTATGGAACTTTACGAGGCGGAACTGCGCGGACAGGGGTTGTCACGCAACACTACCTCGTTTTATATGCGCATCCTGCGCACCAATTACAAACGGGCGGTGGAGAAAGGTCTTACGCAGGACAACCGCCCCTTCCGGCACGTGTATTGCGGCATGGACAAGACGATAAAAAGGAGCATCTCGTTTGTGGAGATAAAAAAGATAAAAGAACTCGACCTGTCGCAACGGCCTGTGCTTGATTATGCACGCGACATGTTCCTGTTCAGTTTTTATACGCGGGGCATGTCGTTTGTAGACATGGCCTACCTCAAAAAGAATGACTCCTTAATTCCGCAACTAAGTGCATAGTTTGTTGTTAATCTTTTTTATAAGTCTC
>USHW01000027.1 GCA_900554545.1 uncultured Prevotella sp.
AATATCTCATTCCCACAACTTTTTCAATAGTTTTCTTATACCGAACTCACGTTAATTTATAATGCATAATTCATAATCGGGCTGTGCGGCGTAGGGTGATGTGTGATTTTTGCCGTGCTGCATCGTAGGGAGTGAAAATAAAAGTGCGTTTTACGCACTTTTATTTTGCATTTCACTCGGTTTTCATTATCTTTGTACATAGGTAATCATGTACAAGGACAAATTATTGATGGGCAATTTCAGTTCAAGGCAAAACAAGGTGGATAATGCGCGTGAGCGTGACAACCAACGGCGCGACAGACTGGCAGGGTATTTTTACGACCTGTCGAAGCTGAGTTTCGCCGGTCTCGTAATAGGTGTCATAACGCAGCTGTTCACTGACGGCGGCGGTGAAGCCAACTTGTCAGTCATAATCACCGGGTTGGTGCTTACCGTATTGTCTGCCATGCTGGCTAATAAGATATTGGAATGATTATGGAAGGACTTGGATTTATATTCTCTATTGGCGTAATCGTGGTGGGAGGAATTTATCTCTGGACATACACAAAGCGTGGAAAGAAATGGCTTGAAAACCTTTAAGCGCTTTTGTAGTGTCTCCATATTACATAGACGTTCTTCTTCCCGTGCCGCTTGACAGCACGTTCACTTACTCCGTTCCGCCGCAGATGGAAGGCAGGGCGGAGCGTGGGCGGCGTGTGCTTGTGCCTTTCGGACGCAACAAAAGCTATGTGGGCATAATCATGAAGGTGCACGGCACGAAGCCCGGTTTTGCCGTAAAGGACATAAAATTGGTGCTCGATGATGCTCCCATTGTCACTGACGCCCAGCTTGAACTGTGGCGGTGGCTGGCCGATTACTACATGGCGGCACCCGGAGACGTGCTGCAGGCCGCGCTGCCGGGCGGACTTAAGGCGGCTGACGCATACAAGCCCAAGACCGAGACGTGCCTCGCCCTCGCGCCGCAGTTCAGGAGCGAGCGCGCCATACACGTGGCTCTTGACACCTTGGGACGTGCCGAGAAGCAGCGCAAGGCTTTCGCCTGCTTCCTCGCCATGAGCCGCTGGGACACAATGGAGGGCGCTTCCACGCACGAAACGGTGGCGGAAGTGACGCGAGACGAGCTGATGAACACCGCCCACTGCACTGCAGCAACAGTGAAAAACCTTGTAGACCGCCGCCTGCTCGTGGCATACGAGCGCGAGGTAGGCCGTCTGAACCACGGCGGAGAGCCGCATCCCGAAAACATAAAGCCGCTGAACGAGGCTCAGAAGGAAGCCTACAACCAAATCGTCTTTTCGTTTCTTAAGAAAAACGTGGTGCTGCTTCACGGCGTGACTTCAAGCGGAAAGACCGAAATATACATACATCTTATCCGCCAGGCGCTGGAACGGAAGCAGCAGGTTCTTTACCTTCTGCCCGAAATTGCGCTGACGGTGCAAATCCGGCAGAGGCTCCAGCGCGTCTTCGGCGACCGCCTCGGCATATACCATTCCAAGTATTCTGATGCCGAGAGGGTTGAAATATGGAAGAAGCAAATGTCGCAGAACCCTTACGGAGTAATCCTCGGCGCGCGCTCCGCAGTTCTCCTCCCGTTCTCCAATCTGGGACTTGTCATCATCGACGAGGAGCATGAAACGTCGTTCAAACAGCAAGACCCGGCACCCCGGTATCATGCGCGTTCGGCGGCAATCATGCTCGCCGCCAAGGCCGGAGCAAAGGTTCTGCTCGGCTCCGCCACGCCGTGCGCCGAGACATGGCACAACGCCCGTACCGGCAAATACGGCTACGTGCGCCTTGACAAGCGCTTCGGCGACATGCAGATGCCCGAAATCAACGTCGTTGACATAAAGGACTTGCAGCACCGCAAGATGATGAACGGCCCGTTTTCGCCGCTTCTCCTGTCGTCTGTCCGCCGTGCGTTGGACAACAAGGAGCAGGTAATCCTCTTCCAGAACCGCCGCGGTTTCGCCCCGATGATTGAGTGCCGGGAATGCGGATGGACGCCAAGATGCGAGGCGTGCGACGTCTCCCTTACCTTCCATAAAGCCCTCGGACAGCTTACTTGCCACTATTGCGGCCGCACGTATGCCGTGCCCGACGTGTGCCCTTGCTGCGGAAGCCATGACCTACGGGGACGAGGCTACGGCACGGAGAAGGTGGAAGACAAGGTGATGGAGCTGTTTCCTGACGCCCGTGTGGCGCGTATGGACCTTGACACGACGCGCACCCGCAACGCATACGAACGCTTGATAAGCGACTTTTCGGCACATCGCACCGACATACTCATTGGCACCCAGATGGTAAGCAAGGGCTTGGACTTCGACAAGGTATCGGTCGTTGGCATTCTGAACGCCGACTCCATGCTCAATTATCCTGACTTCCGGGCTTATGAACATGCCTTTACCATGATGGCGCAGGTGGCCGGACGCGCCGGCAGGAAGGGCAAACGGGGTCTTGTCATATTGCAGACGAAAAGCCCGGAGCTGCCCGTCATCGCCCAAGTTGTGCGCAACGACATGGAGGGTTTTTACTCCGACCTGCTCGAAGAGCGGCAACTGTTCCGTTATCCGCCGTTCTACCATATAATAAATGTATATCTCCGCCACAAGGACGAGCCTGTGGTATGCGCGGCGGCGGATGCCCTCGGCACGCTGTTGCGCCAGTGGTTCGGCACCCGTGTGTTAGGCCCTGACAAGCCGTCGGTGGCGCGCGTAAAGGCGATGAACATCCGAAAGATGGTTGTAAAGCTTGAACTTGGCATCGATTTGGCCAAAGTGCGCCTTTACCTTAACAAGGGAAAGTCTGCCGTTTTGCAGGACAACAGGTACAAAACGGTGACGGTTTATTTTGATGTTGACCCTTTGTGAAAAAGCGGAAAGTGAAAAATGAAGAGTGAAAAATCCATGGGCAAACTTTGCATACGTCATGGATTTTTCACTCTATTGTTGTTTCTTGTGGTTTATTTCACCTCTTGCAAGGTGATTTCTGTGCCTTCTTCATAGGATGTAAAACCGTCGTTCTCGCCATAGGCTTCAATCATGTAAGCGTTGTTTCCTCTGAACCTGATTACTACATTGCCGTCAGTATCGCCGTCATAGATGTTGTCCCATGAGTAAACAAGTATCCCTCTTGCAATATCGGCCCATGCCCATGTCGATACGGCCATGGTCCCTTCTTTATAAAATACGGCGTAAGTGCCAAATTTGGAGAACATTATTCGCCGTGGAGACCGGCCTGTCAAATCTACTATCGGGCCTTCGCCGTCATAGTCGGGGTCGTTTTCTTTTGCCCATTGGTCGATGTTGTATACAAGTTCTTCATACGTATTGCCTTCAATGTTAGCAATGGTTTTCCCGTTAATGATGTACCAATAGCGTAGTTTTACAATGTCCCAAGTGCGGCATAGTGACAGGGTTTTGGCACTGTTGCGGTACAATGGTTCGTACAGTGACGATTTTAGCAGGATTGACCTTTGCCCGTCTTCGGACACGACATTGAGCGAATATATCGCGTTGCCTTCATGTATGACTTTCAGCGTACCAATGTTTTCAAGGTGAAATGTGTTCTCGCCGGTTACGGTGTATGAGCCGCTGATGTGTCCGTAGATTACGTCTCCAGGGTTCATTTCGCCCGATGACGCTCTGCTGCAATATGGTGTGAGCATTGTCGGGTGTTGAGTGGCGGATTTGTTTGTTGCTGTTTCTGTGCCGGTTTTTGTGGTTTGTGCCTGTCCGTTCTTTGTTGTGATGATATAGAAGCCACTCTCTGTCAGCTCGATTGACTTGTATTCACTGTTCTCGTCGGTGATTTCATACTTTGCAGCGTAGTCGGCGAAAGCCGGTGTGTCGAAGTCGCCCACCTCATTGTCTACCTCTCCTGTTCCGGGGTCGTTGCCTCCGTCGTCCCCGCTGTCGTCGCTGCATGCCGAGAAGGCCAGCGGCAGGGCGCACGCCGCAAGCGTGATTAAGAACATCCTGCATGCGTTGGTAATGTAAAGCTTTGCTTTTCTCATGTCGTAATGTTTTGTTTTGATTGTTGTTCTATTGCATGCAAAGTTAGCGAAAAGGTCGAAACACACCAAACACGTTGCTTGCAGCTCCATTATGTTGAGGCTTATTGTGCCGCGAAACATGTTTTTCCGGTCGGATTTTATGTTTTTCCGGCATCGTTTTTTATGTCAATATGGGCTGTGTAAAGGCTTTCTGGCATGACTGATGATGATAGTCTTCATGGCAGAATGTAACTGGTTGTGTGTCAGCGCTTTGTGTCTTGTGTTGTAAAAGGATGCCTTTTGCGTTGTAAAAGACGGCCTTTTACAACGCAAAAAGCCGTCTTTCACAATACGAAAGACGGCCTTTGGGATGTTGGGAGCATGGGAATAAGATTTAAGACGGCAATTTGCAATCGTGCAAGTACGTTTTCCTTAATTGTCAGCTCTTAAATTTTTATTGTCTTTCTCTTCCTTTTTCAGTTCCGGATAGCTGGTGCGTGTGTGGTAGATTGCCTTCAGACGGTCGGTCAGCACTTGCTTTGCCACGGCGATGTCGTGGAACGTTATGGGGCTGTATTTGAAGAAACCGTCGGCTACCTGCTGGTCTATCAGCCTGTTTACAAGGTTTGAAATGCTCTCTTCGGTGTGCTCTTTCAGCGAGCGTGCGGCGGCCTCCACCGTGTCCGCCATCATCAGGATGGCCTGTTCGCGGGTAAAGGGGTCGGGTCCGGGATAGGTGAACAGCGTGTCGTCAACAGGCTCGTCGGGGTGCTCGTTCTTGTAAGATATGTAGAAGTACTTTGTCTTTCCCGTGCCGTGGTGTGTCTTTATGAAGTCCTTGATGACGCCCGGCAGGTTGTATTTCTCGGCTATCTTCAGTCCGTCGGTCACGTGGCTGATAACCACTTGGGCGGCGTCTATGCGCTGCATTGCGTCAAGAGGGTTGGCTCCTCCCATCTGGTTCTCGGTGAAGCAGGCGGGGTTTCTCATCTTGCCGATGTCGTGATAGAACGCTCCCGTGCGCACGAGCTGCGCCTTCGCGCCGATTTTGTTGGCTATTTCGGCGGCGAGATTGCCCACCATCACCGAGTGTTGGAACGTGCCGGGGGCCACCTCGCTAAGGTCGCGCAGCAGCTTCTTGTTGGTGTTCGACAGCTCGATTAGCGTTACGTTGGATATGAATCCGAACGTCTTTTCTATGACAAGCATCATCGGGTAGGCGAACAACAGCAGCACGCCGTTGGCTATGAAGTACATGTACATGCCGTGGTCCATGGTGAGGATGCTGTTGTCCTGCATCAGCTGAAGTGCGAAGTAGATGGCCGAACTGCCGAGAGTCACGAGCACGGCGGTCTTGAATATCTCGGCGCGCTGCGACAGTTCGCGCAACGAATAGATGGCGATTATGCCGGCCACAAGCTGCACGATGATGAACTCGTACTGGTATTTCACGGCGGCGGCGCAGATTAGCACCATCGTGACGTGCGCCGTGAAGGCCGTGCGCGAGTCGAGGAACACGCGGATGAAGATGGGCGCTATGGCGAAGGGCAGTATGTAGACGCTCAGCACGTTGTGCGTAATCATGAGCGACACGAGCAGGGGAAAGGCCGTTATCATTACGTAGAGCATGGCTATGCTGCGTGTCTTCTCGAAGTAGTCCTTGCGGAACATGCGCAGGTATGTCGTGAAAAGGAGTATTAGAGTGCCGACGAACAGCACCTGTCCGGCTATTGTCGAGGGTACTGCCGTGACGCTTGCGCTGCGGCGTTTTGTCTCCTTTTCAAACGAGTTCAGCACCCTGTAGGTATAGTCATCGACAATCTCTCCGCGGTCGATTATCTTCTGTCCGCTGAGCACCATGCCGCTTGCGAGGGGTATTGTGCTCAGCAAGTCGCCCACCTCGGTCTCGCTTCTTTCCTTGTCATACTTCAGGTTCGGCTGTATGTATTCGTTCAGGTTGCAGTGTACCAGCACCTGTTTCTGGGCGGCGATTTTAGGGTCGGAGAAGAGCTGTTCGTATGCGGTCATGGTCGAGTAGAGGCACATTATTTCTATGTTTGTAGCGTTCTTGCCGTTGACAATCCTCACCATGTGCATCGTGTCCCGGCTGATTTCAGAGTATTCCGGGGCGTTCATTATTCCGGCCTGGTACAACCGGTGCAGCCGGTCGGCAATGGTTGACACGTAGTCTGGCGCCAGTCCGGGTATGCCGTCCTTGTATTTGTCGAGGAACTTGGCTATCTGCTCCTTCTCCACGGCGGCGTCATAGTTGTAGTAAGGTTCGAAGGCTTCCATTATGCTGTCCTGTTCCTCCTTGATGGTGGCTTCGGTTTTGTATATGGGGAAGTCGAACTTGGCAATGAGCGAGCCGTACATCCAAGGCTTGCCTACATCGTAGCGGAACTGCGGGCCGCTGTTGCGCGGCAGGAAAAACACAATGATGCCTACTGTCACTATCACCAGCAGCGAGCATGCCAGCCACCGGCTCCATGGCTTTCCGCCTGTATTGTCAAATTTTATCATTTTGTCTTGCGTTGTGTTCTTGCCCTGCGAAAATACTAAAAAAATACTCCACTTTGGCAAAAAAACAGTAATTTTGCACAAAAAATCAAGTGTATGGGGGCTGACTTGCGGTTGGCAGCATGGCGCAGGGCCGCCGGGCGTTTTCCGAAAGGCGGTCTTTTGCATTGCAAAAGGCCATCAATCGCACGCCGAAAGGCCACCTTTTGCAGGCCAAAAGACGGCCTTTTACAAGCCGTCGGGCAACGTGCTGACTGTCAGTGAATTACGGTTCGCCGTGAAAACGACGCCACATCAACCCGTATCTTGTCACTCGTCAACCCGTATCTCGTCACTTGTCGACTTGTATCTTGTCACTTGTTGACTTGTATCTCGTCCCTCGTTGACTTGTATCTCGTCACTTGTAAACTTAAAAAAAACATGGAAGAAAGAAAAACAAGGGTGCGCTTTGCGCCCAGTCCTACGGGTGCGCTCCACATAGGCGGAGTGCGCACCGCGCTGTACAATTACCTCTTCGCGCGCCAGAGGGGCGGCGAAATGGTGTTCAGGATTGAAGACACCGACTCTTCGCGCTTCGTCCCCGGGGCGGAGGAATACATCATCGAGTCGTTCCGCTGGTTGGGCATCAAGTTCGACGAGGGCGTAAGCTTCGGCGGCTCTCACGGCCCTTACCGCCAGAGCGAGCGCCGCAGCATCTACAAGAAGTATGTAGACCAGCTGCTTGCCGACGGCAAGGCGTACATCGCCTTCGACACTCCCGAGGAGCTTGAGGCCAAGCGTCAGGAAATAAAGAACTTCCAGTATGACGCCCACACGCGCCACCTGATGCGCAACTCGCTCACCATGCCCAAGGAAGAGGTTGACGCCCTCATTGCCGACGGCGTGCAGTACGTCGTAAGGTTCAAGGTTGAGCCGGGCGAAGACGTACACGTAAACGACATGATTCGCGGCGACGTGGTTATCAAGAGCGACATCCTCGACGACAAGGTGCTCTACAAAAGCGCGGACGAACTGCCCACTTACCACCTTGCCAACATAGTTGACGACCACCTGATGGAAATCACCCACGTAATACGCGGCGAGGAGTGGCTGCCCAGCGCGCCGCTGCATGTGCTGCTTTACCGCGCCTTCGGATGGGAAGCCACTATGCCGCGCTTCGCCCACCTGCCGCTGCTGCTGAAGCCTGACGGCAAGGGAAAGCTGAGCAAACGTGACGGCGACCGTCTCGGTTTCCCCGTATTCCCATTGGAATGGCACGACCCAAAGACCGGCGAAGTAAGCAACGGCTTCCGCGAACAGGGCTATTTCCCCGAGGCGGTAATCAACTTCCTCGCCCTGCTTGGCTGGAACCCGGGCACAGAACAGGAGCTGTTCACTCTTGACGAGCTTGTGGAACAGTTTGACATAGCAAAGTGCAGCAAGGCCGGAGCACGCTTTGACTACAAGAAGGCCGTATGGTTCAACCACGAATACATACTCAAGAAGAGCGACGACGAGATAGCAGGTCTCTTCGCGCCAATCGTCGCAGGCAACGGCGTTGACGAGTCGATGGAGCGCATCACCAAGGTAGTCTCGATGATGAAAGACCGCGTTGACTTCGTGAAAGAGCTGTGGCCGCTGTGCTCTTTCTTCTTCATTCCGCCCGTGGAGTACGACGAGAAGACCGTGCGCAAGCGTTGGAAAGAGGACTCTCCGCAGGTTATGACCGAACTGGCCGACCTTCTTGAAAGCCTTGACGACTTCTCTTTGGAGAACCAAGAACGTGAAGTCATGGCTTGGGTCGAGTCCAAGGGTTACAAGCTGGGCGACGTTATGAACGCCTTTCGCCTTGCCCTCGTAGGCATAGGAAAGGGTCCCGGCATGTTCGACATTTCCGCTTTCCTCGGCAAGGAGGAAACTCTGCGCCGCCTGCGCAGGGCTGTCGAGGAGCTTTCTTGAAGCGGACAAGTTGACGAGTGACGAGCAGACGAGGAGATTTCACTTAGTAAACAAGCAGACAAGGCACAAGCAGACGAAGCAATTTTCAGCTTGTTGACTTGTCACTTGTCTACTCGTCTGCTGAGATACTTGTCAACTTGTCTGCTGAAAATAATGAATTACTGACAAAAATGTGGATGCTCATATTCTTTGTGCTGCCGCTCGTGGGGCTGGCCTACGTGCTGTGGCACGTATGGTGCATGCTGCCGTGGGGCGTTGCAGGCAAGAGTGCCGTTGTGGCGGTGTGCATATTGGCGTTCGCCACGCTGTTCCTCAACTTCTCGCACGCCATCGACCGCTTCCCAATGTGGCTCGCACGGACGTGCTATGAGGTAGGCAATTCGGCCATATTCGTGCTGCTTTACCTCGTCATGCTGTTCCTGCTGCTCGACATCGGGCGGCTGCTGCACGTCGTGCCGAAGTCGCTGCTCTACGCCAACGGCTACGCTTCGCTGGCCGTTACGGCGCTGATGGTTGTGGTGTTCGCGGCCGCTTACGCCAACTACATGCACAAGGCGCGGCATGAAGTGAGCCTGCCTGTGGTCAAGAACGTGCCGGCGGGCACTAAGCTCGTGATGATGAGCGACCTGCATCTTGGCTATCATAACGGCCGAAAGGAACTGGCGAGGTGGGTTGACATGGTTAACGCCGAGCGTCCCGACGTCGTGCTGTTCGCAGGCGACATCGTTGACGGCAGCCTGAGGCCGCTGACTGACGAGGACATGGCCGCCGAGCTGCGCCGCATAGACGCTCCGGTGTTCGCCTGTTTGGGCAACCACGAGTATTATTCGGGCATCGACGGCTCGGTGGATTTCTACCGTGAGGCCGGCATAACGCTGCTTCGCGACAGTGCGGCGACTGTAGGCAACATTGTGATTGTAGGCCGTGACGACCGTTCCAACCGCCACCGTAAGAGCATCGGCGCGCTGATGTGCGGCGTGGACACGTCGAAATACGTAATACTGCTTGACCACCAGCCTTACCATCTGGAGCAGGCCGAGAGGGCAGGGGTTGACTTCCAGTTCAGCGGACACACCCACCATGGCCAGGTTTGGCCCATTTCGTGGATTACGCAGAGCGTCTATGAGGACGCCTACGGCCCGTGGCAGCGCGGCGATACGCGCTATTATGTCAGCTCGGGCATGGGCATCTGGGGCGCGAAGTTCCGCATCGGAACGTGCTCTGAGTACATAGTAGCCACGTTCGGGGGCGATTGACAAGGTGCAGCCTGCCGTAAAAGTGTAAGCGGAACTGTGTGCTGACGTTAGACGTTTGTCCGCAGAACGTCGCATAAGTTTCAATCCGTTATATATTCAGTCTTGTTTCTTTATAATTCAAAAGGCCGTCTTTTACAAGCTAAAAGACGGCCTTTTAGCGTATGAAAGACGGCTTTTTAGCGTACAAAAGACGGCAAATGAGCAACTCACTCCAACCCTCCCAAAGGGAGGGAGCTTGATTGCCATTTCTCCATTAACCGCAATCAAGGCTTTCGGCAATCATCATGTTGCATCCCGATGCGCCATTGGCATAAGCAAATGGCTTTAACTTCTTAGCCCACGGAGTGGGCGATTACTTCTTTAACTCCTTTAACTTCTTAATGGATGTCGGTCAATCCGACATCCATTTTATATATAATAATAGGTGAAATTTGAAGACATTTTGAAGTAATATTATTGCAATTTCTTTGTAAGAATTTGCTAATTGCGCGGCAATGAATTTGCAACATTGCCTCCATAACTTTGCACCCGGAAATCGGATAGTAATGTTTTTTACGGACAGAAGCAAAAGATGAACAGATTGAAAGGATTGTTTGGCGCGGTTGCAATGGCCTCGATGGTGGCTGTTCAGGTGTTAGGCGCCGGTGTCAACGATGTTGACGTGGACGTTAAGGGCTGCATAAAGGACAGGCAGTCGAAAGAACCGCTCATCGGCGCGACGGTGACTGTCGTTGGCAGCGGCGTGGCTACGGTGACCGATGTTGACGGAAACTTCGCCCTTTCGGGCCTGCGTGACGGCATTTATGACATAGAGATAAAGTACGTTGGTTATAAGACAGCCGTGAAACGGCAGGTAAAGGTTGAGGATAACAAGGTAACCACGCTCGACTTCGAGCTTGAGACCGACGACCGTGTGCTGTCGGGCGTCGAGGTGGTGGCCAAGGCCAACCGCGAGTCGGAGAACGTAACGATGATGGAGCAGAAGCGTTCAGTCGTGGCGGTACAGTCTGTCGGCGCGCAGGAACTGTCGCGCAAGGGCGTAAGCGACGCCCAGGCGGCCGTCACCAAGATATCGGGCATATCCAAGCAGGAAGGAGTGAAAAACGTGTTTGTGCGCGGCTTGGGCGACCGTTACAACATGACGACGCTCAACCGCTTTCCGTTGCCCTCGGAAGACCCTGAATACAAAAACATCGCGCTCGACTTTTTCTCTACCGACATAATCCAGTCGATTGATGTCAACAAGGCGTTTTACAGCAACACGCCTGCCGACGCCGCCGGAGCCGACATCAACATCACGTCGAAAGAGCTTACCGGCGACGGCAAGTTGGGCGTTCGCGTGTCGGGAGGTTTCAACACGCAGACGCTCTCGTCCGACTTCATGCGCATGGACGGCGTCAACTCGTTCGGCTTCGCCGACAGGACACAGCCCGGCACGAACCTTGACACATACAACTTCCGCAACTCGCTCGACCCGTCGAAACAGAACCTGCAGATAAACCAGAGCTACACAATCTCCGGCGGAAAGCGGTTCAGGTTCGGCAACGACGCTTTCTCGTTCTTCCTCGTAGCGTCACACAACAAGGACTACACCCACTATGACGAGGACGTGCGCAACACCACCACTACGGGCACGCTGACGCAGGACATGAACGGCGACATATCCAAGGTGAAGACAAGCCAGATTGCGATGGCAAACCTTGAGTATTCGATTAACCGGAAGCACAGCATCGCGTACAACTTCATGCTCGTACATTCCGCCGACGAGTCGGTAGGCAACTACACCGGCATGGACTCAAAGTACGAATCGTCTGACACCTACGAGGGCTTTATGCGCCGCCAGCAGGTAAACGACAACATGCTCATCGTAAACCAGATTGACACGAAGTGGCGGCTCGGCAAGATGTTCGGCCTTGACGCCGGAGTGGCATACAACATAATCAACGGCTATGAGCCTGACCGCCGCATCAACAACCTCGTACTGACCGACAACGGTTACGAGCCGATGAAGGGCACAGGCATACAGCAGCGTTACTTCTCAAAACTGAACGACGGAGACCTTAACGTCAGGGCGGCCCTTACTTACAAGCTGAAAGACGGCTTCGAGCAGAACTCCAACGTGCGCATAGGATACATCGGACGATTTGTCGACGACAACTTCGAGGCCGTGGAATACGACATGTCGGTCGTAAACCAGGACGTGTTTGACATCGACAACGTGCGTTTCGACGATTTCTTCAACAACGACAACTTCACGGCTGGCGACTTCCAGCTTGACCGCAACATCGACAAATATGACGTAAAGAAAGACATTCACTCGGCTTACGCGGAAGCGACATACCAGTTTACGCGGAAATTCATAGCCAACGTCGGACTGAAATACGACAACGTAGGCATGAAAGTAAACTACAATGTCAACCGCGGAGGCACGCAAGGCTCACAGGAAATAAACAAGAACTACTTTCTGCCGAGCATCAACCTGCGCTACAACATCACCGAGAACCACGCCCTGCGCCTCGCCGCAAGCAAGACTTACACCCTGCCGCAGTCAAAGGAAATATCACCTTTCCGCTATGTCAGCGTAAGCTTCAAGAGCCAGGGTAACCCCGACCTGAAACCGTCTGACAACTACAACGTCGACCTGAAGTGGGACTGGTACCTGTCACCGTCGGAGCTGCTGTCGGTCACCGGCTTCTACAAATACATCAAGGACCCCATCTCGCGCATTGAAGTGAACAGCGCCGGAGGCTATCTCTCATACAGGAACATATCCGACCATGCCACCGTGGCGGGCGTCGAGGTCGAGCTGAAGAAACACATCTTCTCGCAGAACCTCCAGGGCGAGGGGCTTAGCAGGCTTACTTTCGGCATGAACGGAGCATACACCTACACGTTCGCAAAGGTGCCGCTGGCAACCGACCCGTCCGGCTCGCAGCTCGAAGGAGCAGCCCCCTGGCTGGTGAACGCCGACCTTACATACATGCTGCGCAAAAAGGCCAACACTTTCACAGGCGCATTGGTGTTCAACTACTTCAGCGACAGGCTCTATACCGTGGGCACGGAGGGCTACCAGGACATCATGGAGAACGGCATACCGACGCTTGATTTCGTCGCCTCGGCGCAGCTTGGAAAGCATTTCTCCATCAACCTGAAGGCGCGCAACCTGCTCAACTCCGCCCACCAGCTGACACGACAGGGCAACGCCGACAACAAGGAAGTGGTGCTCAGCAAGTACAAGAGGGGCATGGACTTCAGTCTCGGACTGTCTTACAACCTGTAAAAACTAACATAACACAAGACAATAATTCATCAACTAAAATCATTTAGCAACATGAAAAAATTATTTCTTACATCCATGGCTTTCCTTGCCATGATGAGTGCAATGACGTTGACTTCTTGCAGCGACGACGACAACGGCGGCGGAGACGGCCCGGGCCCTACCGACAGCGCGGTGCTTGGAGGTGACGTAGAAGGAACTCTGACACTCGACGCCAACACCGAATACCACCTGACAAGCGCGCTCATCGTCCGCGAAGGCGCAACCCTTGAGATACCGGCAGGAACAACAATAAAGGCGGCAAAGGGTTTCGGCAACTACATCCTCGTTGAGCGCGGAGGAAAAATCAACGCAACGGGAACGGCGGCAAAGCCCATCATCATGACCGCCGACGCAACCGACGCCACATCGGGCCACTGGGGAGGACTCATCATCAACGGTTACGCGCCCATTTCCGGCCCGGGCGGCACAGTTTCCGAGGGAGCGACAGAGATTAACACAAACACTTTTTACGGAGGAGACAAGGCCGACGACAACAGCGGCACCATCGAGTACGTGCAACTGCTCTACACCGGAGCGCGCAGCTCATCTGACATAGAGCACAACGGACTGACGCTCAACGCTGTCGGAAGCGGAACGACAATCGACAACATATACATCGCCGAGGGCGCTGACGACGCGATTGAGTTCTTTGGCGGAACGGTGAACGTCAGCAACGTGCTCGCCGTGAACTGCGACGACGACTGCTTCGACTTCACCCAGGGTTACTCAGGCACGCTCTCCAACTGCTACGGCATCTGGGAAGACGGATTTGTAAGCACCGAAAGCGACCCGCGCGGAGTAGAAGCCGACGGCAACCTCGACGGCGAAGGCTCGGACCACACGCCGCAGGCCAACTTCACCATAGAGGACATGACGATAGTAAACAACTCTTCGGCACAGGCCATGCAGGACGCCATCAAGGTGCGCCGCGATGCGACGGCACACATCACCAACGCCGTAGTTTACGGTGCAGGCGAGATACAGAACCTCGTAGACCTTACCGACAGCAAGGACAATGCCACTACCGCAACCGAAATAAGCGTTACCAACAACGCATACTACGTGTCTGAGGATGTCGTAAACAACGGCGGCACGGCATATTCGGGCGTTCAGGTACAGGCAGGCAACACCGGCGCGGACACGTCAGCGTTCGGCTGGACAGGCTACCAGTTCCCCACATTAAGCCCTGTTACTACCGTTACAGGCAACGAGATACCGCTTGAAATCACAGAGCCTATGGCATTAGAGGCCGGCAAAGAGTATTCGCTCAACGGCTCCGTACACGTCAAGGACGGCGGCGTGCTGATAATCCCGGCAGGCATGACGGTAAAAGCAAACGAAGGCTTCGACAACTTCATACTCGTTGAGCGCGGCGGCAAGATTTACGCGGCAGGCACGGAAGACGCGCCAATCACATTCACAGCCGACGCCGACAATGCTTCCGCTGGATATTGGGGCGGACTGATAATCAACGGATACGCCCACATCTCCGGCACTGAAGGAACGGTTGCAGAGGGCACTACCGAGATTGACGCCAACATTCCTTACGGCGGAGACAACGACGCCGACTATTCAGGCGTGCTGACATATGTCCGCATACTCTACTCCGGCGCACGCAGCTCGTCAGACATCGAGCACAACGGACTCACGCTGAACGCTGTCGGAAGCAACACAAAGATTTCAAACATATACATCGCCGAGGGCGCTGACGACGCGATTGAGTTCTTCGGAGGCTCGGTCAGCGTGGACAACCTGCTCGCTGTCAACTGCGACGACGACTGCTTCGACTTCACCCAGGGCTACAACGGCACGCTCTCAAACTGCTACGGACGCTGGGAGGCCGGATTTACAAGCACGGAGGAAGACCCGCGCGGCGTTGAGGCCGACGGCAACCTCGACGGCAACAGCCCTGACCACACGCCACAGTCTGACTTCACGATTGAGAACATGACGATAGAGAACCTGTCAACCACCCAGGCAATGCAGGACGCCATCAAGGTGCGCCGCGGCGCAAAGGCAACCATCAGCAACGCATTGGTGATTGGTTCAGGCGTGATTACAGAACTTGTAGACCTCTCCGACGGTAAAGGCACCGGCGACGCAGCCTCTGTAATCAACGTCATCAAAGGCGCAACCAATGTCGGCAGCGACACCAACAGCGGCAATCCCGCTGGCGCGACAATCAGCATCACCAACGGTAACACCGGCGGTTGCCCGACCGACATCTTCGGCTGGACAGGATACACTCTGTAATTGAAAAGGTAAAAAGGTAGAAAAGTAGAAAAGTAAAAAGGTAAAAAAGTAAAATAATATTCGGTAGCTTAACGGCGAATACACTTTTCTACCTTTCTACCTTTCTACTTTTCTACCTTTTTACTTTTCTACCTTTTTACTTTTCTACCTTTTTACCTTTCTACTTTTCTACCTTTCTACCTTTCTACCTTTTTACTTTTTTACCTTTTTACCTTTTCTCACCTTCTCACCTTTCCAAGTACCATTTCGAATACTCCACATAATGCCGGGCGAAGCTTTCGGCCTGGTCGGGGCGCGTCTTCTTCAGGAACTTGGCAGGCACGCCGCCCCATATCTCATGCGCGCCAATCTTAGTGCCTTGCAGCACCAATGCGCCGGCGGCAACAACCGCTCCTTCGCCCACTTCGGCGTTGTCGAGCACGGTGGCGCCCATGCCGATAAGCGCGCCGCGGCGTATCGTGCAGGCGTGAACGGTGGCGTTATGGCCTACGGTCACGTCGTCTTCCATCACCACAGGCCCCGTGGTGTTTGTCACGTGCACGCAAGCCCCGTCCTGAATGTTCACCCTGTTGCCCATGGTTATCGGCGCAACGTCGCCGCGCACCACCGCGTTGAACCACACAGAGCATTCGTCGCCCATCGTCACTTCGCCCACAATAGCGGCCGTCTCGCTGAAATAGCAGTCCTTGCCCCACTTCGGCGCAAGACCTTTCACTGTCTTTATAAGTGCCATATTTCTGTCTTTTAGGTTTGATTACTGCCTGCAAAGGTAGTTAAAAAATGAACAATTAAAAATGAATAATGAAAAATGAAGAATGAGAAATGAAGAATAAATAATGAATAATTTGAAATGAAACGGCATAAGCAGCGTTATTGTTCATTCTTCATTTCTCATTCTTCATATTTCATTTTTCATTTCATCTTTCATTTTGCAACGTAAAACATTGACAATCAACGTTATGCGTCCTGACAGATGTGTATGGCATCTGTCAGGACGTGTAGCCGGTACAGACAGGTATGACAGTTGCCTGAAATCATCTGTCAGGCTGCAACGTGTTGACAACCAATGTCTTACATCCCGAACTGACAGATGACGGATGATTTCCGTTTTTCTTTTCTCCTTTTAAATAACCTCCGTATCACGTCCATATATCAATCGCCGTCCAAAAGGTTACCTTTCGCCTTGCAAAAGACGGCCTTTCGCCGTGTAAAACATGGCCTTTCAGCGTGCAAAAGCTGCCCTTTCAGCATATAAAAACATCTTTATGTGTCGGCGTTGGCTGTGCCGTCTGCATATACTGGATGCCGCATCGCAGCGCGGTATGACGGTTACCGAATGCCTCGGTTGCCTCTAATTGAAAATAGATAATCAAGCTCCCTCCCTTCGGGAGGGCTGGGGTGGGTGTTAGGTTGTACGCAGAAAGCCGCCGTTCTTGTTGATATATTCCACATCGGTAGCCCTCCACGGCTCGCTTTTAAGCGTCTCCGTGTCAACGCCTTGCGCGCTTGCGATGGCCGCGAAAGCGTCATCATGATTGTAAAAACCTTTTTCATGGTGTGGTTTTTTATCGTAGTGTGTTTATATGGATAAATAAAAACAGGTGAAACAAGGCGGATGAGAATGCAGTTGAGCCTCTTCCGCCTTGTCGTTTGCTTGTATCTATGGCCTGTTGCAGCCTTTACTTGAAGTAAATGTTGCCGTCTTTTATCGCCATTGTATGCGTAATGGGGCTGTTTGCAGGCGTGTTTTCGTCAATCCATTCGACCGTATTCTCCTGTAAGTCAAACGTTTTTGTACCGTCGGAGTTTGTCTTTATCGAGTTGATAATCATCGGCTTGTTGAACACCAAACTTGCCTTTCCGCCCTTCATCACTACAATTGTCAGGTAAGGTGGTTGGCTCATAATGTCAACACCTTTGAATATTGCGGCGAAAGTATTGTTTCCAAGTTTCTCAATACCGCAAAACTTTGATGTATATGAGCCGTAGTCGGTTGACATGTTGTCCCAGCCGTCAGCATATTTCAATGTGAATAATGTATCATTGCCAAACAATATTTCTATAACATTGAAGTCGCCCGACTCGTTGTCCCAGCCTTTGTATCTCAAGCCGTTCACCGTATAAAGCGGGATTGCGGTTGTTGTCTTGTTTGCGTTCGGGCTGTTTGCTGCTTTTTTACTGATGTTTGTTAAGTCATTATTGATGCTTGTTAAGTCGTTATTGATGGCGATGTGTGATGCTGCATCAATCTTTTCGCTGAACTTTAAGGCATAAGGCGTTACGTTGTTGTAATTGCCTGAATAAAGTTCTTCAATGAATTTGGTTTTTGTCACTATGTCACCATTGGTTCCGATGCTGAATACTTGCTCTTGTGCCATTGATGCTATGTTGACAATAAACATTGCAATCAATATTGAAAAAATCTTTTTCATTGCTGTAGTTTTTAATCGTAGCGTGTTTATATGGATTATTGCAATCCGCCTCGTTCTTTATTACAGAGTATGCCATGTGCGCAGTTTGATGCTACGCACATGGCAAATACTGGTCATTAAAGCTTTTCCTTTTCTACTTCATGTTGCTGATAGATATGTTTTCATCTTTACGTAAATTAAGGTCACTATTGATATCCGGCTTTATGGGTCTTACAAACTGATTTTGCACTTTTGTGAAATTCAGTATGAATTTTGCAAAGCCAATTTTCTTTTTTGCCGTGTATATTCCGTGCTTTATCGAAAGATTGGTATTGCTTATACCCATAATTTCACAAACAACCAAATTGTATCCATACTTTGCATTGCCTTCTTTTATTATAAGGTATTTGCCCGAAGTGTTAGTGCCTACTTTCGACTCGTCAAATACTTTCTCAATTGTGTTAGACAAATAAAAAGGCAATTCTATTGTAGTTGTTTTATTTAATGTCGGGTAAAATGACTCATCGTAATACGTGGAGTCCGTAAACCATATCGTATTTGTTTCTTTTTCACGATCATAAGTAACCCATTTGCAGCCCTTTAGCTGCGACAGGCTGAATGTCTGTGCGGCGCAGCTAAAAGCTGTGCACAGTGCAAATAATAGTATGATAGTCTTTTTCATGACTGTCGTTTTGGGTAGTTGTGCCTTTTATATGGATATATAAAAATGGTAAAACAATGTTGAAGAGGGGACGAAAAGCCTCTTCAGCCTTGCTGTATTGCAGTCTTTATTTGAAGTAAATGTTGCCATCCTTTATTGTTAAGGTGTGTTTTTGTGGATTTGTAAACGTGTTTTCGTCTATTGGTTCTGAAAAGTTTTCTTGTAAATCGAATGTTTTTGAACCGTCAGAAGCTGTATTTATGTTTACTATTACAATCCGTTTGTTGAACACCAAGCTTGCTTTGCCGTCTTTCAATGCAATTATAGCCAGGTAAGGAGGCTCGTTAGCCAACGTTGCTCCTATGAATATCGCGGCGAAAGTATTGTTGCCCAAGTCTTCTATACCGCAGAAACTTGATGTGTAAGCACCCCAATCCTTAGACATGTTCTCCCAACCGTCATCATATTTCAAGGTAAAAAGCGTGTCTTTGCCATACGATATTTCTATTACGTTGAAGTCGCCGGGGTCGGCATCTGTATATCCGTTATACCTCAATCCTCTGACAATATAGTTGTCGTTTAACGCCGCATGCTGCATGGCATTTACCGTTTTACTGAATTTCAGTACGTAAGGCGTTGTGTTGTTTTTCGGAAAATTGTCTATGCTTTCTATAAATTCAGGTTTTACGGCGATAGAGCCGTCAGCGTTGACGCTGAATATTTGCCCTTGCGCCGTTGATGCCATGCTTTGCACTTTTGTGAAATTTCTGATATGTTCGCCGCCGCCCATTTTCCTATGTTCTGAATAAATACCATATTTTATGGATAGGTTCGTATTGCTTATGCCCATTATTTCGCATACAAAAACATTATACCCATGTTTTGCATTGCCTTCTTTTATTATAAGGTATTTGCCTGAAGTACCTTTACCTACTTTTGACTCGTCAAACACTTTTTCTATTGTGCTCGATAAATAAAATGGTAGCTTTAAAGTTGAAGTTTTGTTTATTGAGGAATAAACGTTTTCATCGCAAAAGGCAGAGTCCGTAAACCAAATGGTCTTTGTTTTCTCGTCTGTCTCATTGCAAGTCCATTTGCAGCCTTTTAGTTGCGACATTTTGAATGTCTGCGCAGCGCAGCTAAATGCTGTGTACAATGCAAATAATATTATGATAGTCTTTTTCATGATGTGTTGTTTTATTGTTTTTAAGGTTTTCGGCTAAAAATTTCTATGGTAAATCCGCTGTTTTAATTAATTCTTTTGTATGGAGTTTCTTGACAGCCAAATGCCACAGAGGCATGGACGGATGTAGGACGTTGGCCGTTTGGAGCTTCGCCTTCTCCATTTTCTGTTGCCTTATAGTCATTGTTTTTCATTCCGTTCAATATCCGTTAAATTTGATTTCGGCGGCAAAATTATAGCGAACGGATATGAAACGGAACTTTTTGAGTTGACAAAACAGTTGACAAATGGTTTTGCCGGTTTACAAAACGGTTGACAACAGGACGTAAGTGCCTTATAATGAGCGGATAAACTCGTCCCACTTTTCAGGCGTTTCTTCTTTGCCGAAGGCTTTAAGATACAGCCTCTTGCGCATTACCGAGATTGCGCTTTTTGTCTTTATTGTCAGCGTGGCGATGTCTTTCGGGCTTACGCCTACTTTCAGCAGCAGGCACACGCGGTACTCGATGTCGCTTATCCGGCACAGTGCTGACAGGCGTTCCTTGAACTCCGGGTAGTGGCTGTTTACTTCTTCGTCGAGGCTCTGCCAGTCTTCTGTGGAGAGCTTTTTGTTGAAATTGCCTGTTGTCTCGTCATTTAATATGGTTGAAATCTTGGCGCAGATGTCGGAGTTGTCAAGCCCGGCTTTAGCCAGTTCCCTGTTCTTCGTCCTTATTTCGGCCATCATGTTGAGGTTGTTAAGCTGCTCCTCCTTGGCCTTCAGGGCTGCGGCAAGGCTCATATTTTTGCTTGCCGACGCTGCAAGTTCCTGCTTAAGTGTTTCTATTTTGCTGTTGTTGTCGCTGATGAACTTGCTGCTTTGCTCGTACAACGAGTTGAGGTAACGCTTCTCGTTCTCGTGCTTCATGCGCTCGGCCAATCTCTTTTTCTTTGAATATTGCATAAACGCGAGCACTGCAAGTATTGCGGCTATTACGAGTACAGCCGCCACTGTAATGATAAATCGGTCTGTTGTTATTTCTTCTTTCAGCCTTTCGTTCTCCTCTTCCCTTATGTTATAGTTGTAGACGGCATCGATTTTGGCAACTGTTTCCGTCTGTATTATCGCTTGGATTGAGTCAGTATATCTGTCATATTCGTCAAGGAATATGGCGGCCTTTGCCATGTTTTTGTGCTCAAGGTAGTAGTGTCCGAGACGCTTGCTTGCGCTGTATTTCGCGTAAACGTCGTCCAATGCGTAAAGCTTGTTGTACAGAATGACGGCAGAGTCTTCTTTGCCTACCTTATTATATATGTCCGCAGCGATGGCATAAATTGGCCGGGCGGTTGTACTGTCTACACCAGCCAATGCTTGCTGGGCGTATTTTTCGGCTATGCGGTATTGTTTTAGATAATAATAATTGTTAGCAATTTGTCCGAGGATGTCAGCTTCATACGATTTGTCGCCATTCTCACGGACAAGTATTAATGCCTGTTTGAAATACTGCATGGCCTGTTTGTAGCCGTTCATTCGTTGCAGGCAGTTAGCCATTCCGCATAGAGCATAAGCTTGATTGGATTTGTTTCCCCTTGTCTTATTATATTTATAAGACTTTGAGAAGGCGTTAAATCCTTTTTCATATAGCCCTTGGTATAGGAAGATGTAGCCCATTTGAGCTTGCGCCTTATAATATAAGGTGCGGCTGCTGTCGGCCATTTCCACTACTTTTTGAAAGTATGGCAGGGCGCGGTCGTTGTCGTACATGTCGGCATACACGCGACCTGCGTAGTAATAAACCTGCGGCAGACGGCGCTTGTCGCCATCCTCCTCGTAGTAATCTATGAGCCGCAGCATCACGGTGTCAGTCTTGTGTACGATGTAAGCCTTGTCTTCGGCCTTGACGCGCATCAGCGAGTAAAGGCTCCATTCGGCCTCGGTAGCACCAGCCATGCGCGGCTTCATGCTGTCAAGCAACGCCAATGCGCGCGGCGCGTCAGTGTCGGCAATGCTGTCGATTGCCGCTATCTCCGCCTCGCGGTCCATTCCGTCGCCGCAGCTGAAGAGGCAAGCCATGCACAGCGCGGCGGCTACATGCAATATCGCAGTAGTTCGTTTCATCAGTGCAAATATAGTGAAAGGCGAGCGCAATGAGAAATGAAAAACGCAGTTTTTTGATTTCTCATTGCCGAGCCGCATCCTATATTCGTGAAGCAAATATAGTGAAAGGCGAGCGCAACGAGAAATGAAAGACGGAGTTTTTTGATTTGTTACTATGCAGTATCGGCGGATTTGCAATCCGCCGTATGTCAAGTTACGGATTTGTAATCCGTCGGTTACTTTTCATATAGCGGTCATCGGGATTGCAAATCCCGGTTTTTGATGGTGCGGATTGCAAATCCGCACGGACGTAAAATATATTGGTTGTTTTGCAAAACACGGCATATCGCTGTACAAAAGGTCATGTTTTAGCGTGTAAAAGGTGGCCTTTTAGAAGATAAAACACGGCCTTTTGCATGCGTGCAGGTAAGTGCTTGCTATTCAATTAGTTACGACGCTTAATGTTATAACCGTCAGCTAAAGCGGCAAAGGTAATGGCTTTAACTTCTAACGGAGCGTAGCGTAGTGATAACTTCTTTAACTACTTTAACTTCTTGAATGATTAACTATATTTATAATGAACTCTGTGCTGAGTGTAAACTTGAAGCATTATCTTTGCATAATGTTGCATATACGTAAATAAAAAGCTTGTTTTATGTTGTCGGGATGCAGATATTTGGCAATCGTGGCGTGCCTTGCGGCATGCACGGCGACGGCTGTGGCGCAGGAGACTGGCGGCGGCTTTCACATCGCGGAGCCGCGGACGGAGCTTGCGCCTGTGACGTTTGGCGCGCTAAGCCCTGACGCACTGCGCGACTCGCTGTCGTTCACGGCGCACGCAAAGCGGTTCATGCCTGCTGCGAAGATGCTGCCCCGGTGGCGCAGCGCAGACAGCATAGCCGCGCCGTCGTTCGGCTACCGCAGCCTTGGACGCATCGCCCCGGCGTCAGCCGTGCCGCAGTTCGGGCACAATCCTTACGCCTACGACTTCCGCCAAGGCGGCGTTATAAGCTCGTGGGGCAGTGGAGCTGTTGTTGGAAGTTCGTTCCGCACCACGATGCCGGCACTTATGTCACGGCAGGGCGCGTCGGTAGGCGTAGTGCAGAACATAGGCAACCTTACCGTTACGGCCAGCGCCGAGGCCGACCGCTATCTGTTGTGGCGCGGCACGCGGACGTATTTCGGTGTGTCGGGCGCGGCCACTTACCGCTTTAACGACAACTGGTCGGCCACCGTCTTCGGGCGTTACACCAACAACAGGGCATTCTATTCGATGGCTGCCATGCCTTACATGGGCACATCGGGCTATGGCGGCTTCGTTACGTTCATGGGCGAAACCGTCGGCATGGACCTCGGCGTGGAGCGTTATTACGATACGTTCGCCGGCCGGTGGGTGACGTCACCCATTGTGACGCCTAAAGTAAAAATAAGCGAGAAGTTTACTATCGAGCTGCCCGTGGGACCTCTCGTAAAGGACTTGATTGACAACGCGGTGCACAACCGCAAGAAACGCAGCGGCCCGATGATTATGCCACAGGGCGTGCCCAGCGTGGGCGAGATACCCTTCGGCACGCCGGAAATACCGAGATAAGTGAAGAGTTAAGAGGGAAGAGTGAAGAATTCAAGTGCAAATAACAAAGGTATTGAATTCTTCACTCTTCCCTCTTAACTCTTCACTTTACGCCCACGGCGTAAAACGGTTGCTCCTTCACAGTGTCGAGCGGTGCCGTCTTGTACTTCGTTTTGCCGAAGTTTATCTGGTTGAGGTCAATCAGGCGTATGGCGCTGTTGCGCATTGTGCGGTAGTAAATCTTGCGGCCTGTCATGTCGGTGGCCGAAGTCCACTGCGTCGCGCTGGGAATGTCAACGGCTGTTTCGTCCTCGGCCGTCTCGATGCCGATGGGAATGTCGAAGTTGTTAAGTATCTGGAAGCACTGCCTTACGGCCTTGTCCCCCGTTGCAGGGACGGGCGTTGTGCCCTGATACCATGCCGCACGGACGAAGCGCGAGGGAGGGGTTACGTCGCCTGGGATGCCGAGGAAGCCGCTGCCCGCGCCGAAAGAGGCGAGCTGAGTGCCGCCAAGCTGCTTCTGCTTGGCCGTGCCCGGATACAGGTTTACGTAGTTGTTGAGGTTCGTCATCTGCCAGTCGAAGCCCGGAGAGTTGGTCAGTACGCCAAGCGTATTGTCGTAGATGTTCACCTTGCGGCCAACAATCTCTATGACGATTTGCTTGCCCGACGGGTCGGCCACGCGCCAGTGGGCCGTCGATGCGCGCGGGTCAATGGCTATGACGTGCGCATTTTGCAGTCCGGCTTTCACCTCGTCAACCGTCTTGAAGCTGCCAAGCATCCATGCAACGAGCTGCAGGTCGGCTATGCTTTGCGCCTTCAGGCTCTCGCTGTAGTCCTCGTACTGGCCGTAGCCGGGGAAGTAGAACAGTCCGGCCGACAGCCCTTCCTCGTTAAGCCCCTCGGCTACGAACTCTTCCTGTTCAACCGACAGTCCCACGTATCCGTACTTGGCGGTGAACGTCATGCCGCCTTTCACGCCTCCGGGTATGTATGACTGTTGCGTGTAACCACGCGGAACGATGACGTACTGGCTGTTGAGGTCGCTGCCTCCCCACTCGATGGTGCGCGCCACTATGGTGCTGCCGTCTTTGGTCTTGAGCGTTATGCCAGTGCAGGCAAATGCCGTCTGCACCACAAAACACAATGCGATGATGGCTGAATTTCTTGTTTTCATAGGCAAATTATTAGGTTTGTAATTGAAAATTGAGAATTGGGAATGGATAATTATGATTTGCCTTGCCGTTTGAAAACAGGTAATCATAATTGTCAATTATCCATTCTCAATCCTCAATTTATGATAGTTTCCCTTTCTCCAAGGCGGCTTTCCGCATCTTCTTGAGCAGGTCGCTGGCGAAGATAAAGTCTGTAAGGTTCTTGTTGTCGCTGCCCATCACGTCGGCGCTGACACCCTCCCATTCCTTCTTTCCTCCATGAATGAAGATAATGTTCTCGCCGATGCCCATCACGGAGTTCATGTCATGGGTGTTGATAATTGTCGTTATGCCGTATTCATGGGTGATTCCGTGTAGCAGCTGGTCGATGACGAGCGATGTCTTCGGGTCGAGACCGGAGTTCGGTTCGTCACAGAACAGGTATTTGGGGTTCAGCGATATTGCCCTCGCTATCGCCACTCGTTTCTGCATTCCGCCAGAAAGCTCACCGGGAAACTTGTGGTCTGTGCCGGTAAGGTTCACCCTGTCAAGGCATGTCCGGGCGCGGTGTATGCGGTCTCGTAGCGTCATCGACGAGAACATGTCAAGCGGAAACATCACGTTTTCGAGAACGGTCATCGAGTCGAACAGTGCCGCGCTCTGGAAAATCATGCCCATTTCGCGCCGCATCATGGTCTTTTCCTTCTTGTCCATGGCAACGAAGTTTCGTCCGTCATACAGCACTTCGCCGCTCGTTGGCTCAAGAAGTCCGACGAGGTTCTTTATCAGCACGGTCTTGCCCGAGCCGCTTTGGCCTATTATGAGGTTGGTCTTTCCGCCCTCGAACACGGCGCTTATGTCTTTCAGGACTTCCTTGTCGCCGAACGACTTGCAAAGGTTCTTTATTTCAATCATTGCTTTTGCGGTTATGGGGTTATGCGGTTTTACGGTTATGGGGTTGTAAGGTTATTGGGTTATGAGGTTGTAAGGCTTACGGTCATACGGTTTTACGGTTATGGGGCATGTGGTGTACATCCTTATTTTATGAGGACTTGCTGTACGGTTCAGCAACCGTGTGCCCTCATAACTTTAAACCGTATGACCGTAAAACCTTATAACCTCATAACCGTAAGACCTAAGATAATATCTGTGTGAGGAACAGGTCGGAGAACAATATCATCACGCTGCTGGTTACTACGGCGTCAGTGCTGGCCTTGCCCACGTTCACCGAGCCGCCCTCTACCGTGTAGCCGTAGAATGACGGGATGCTTGTTATCAGGAAGGCGAAGAACAAGCTCTTTATGATGCTCATGTACATGAACCACGGGTTGAAGTCGTATTGCAGTCCGAGCGTAAGGTCTTCGGGGCTGATAACGTGCCCGATGTACGCCGTGGCGTAAGCTCCTATTATGCCGGAGGCCGTGCTGAAGATGACGAGAAACGGCATCAGCGTAATCATTCCCAGTATCTTGGGCATTATGAGGAAGTTGGCCGAGTTGACGCCCATTATCTCCAATGCGTCGATTTGCTGCGTCACGCGCATCGTCCCGATTTCCGACGCTATGTTGGAGCCTACCTTTCCGGCGAGGATAAGGCACATGATTGACGACGAGAACTCAAGAAGCATGATTTCCCTCGTTACGTATCCCGTGACGAAGCGCGGCATCCAGGCGCTCTGCACGTTGAGTTTTATCTGTATGCAGATTACCGCTCCGATGAAGAACGAGATGAGAAGCACTATCCCTATCGAGTTGACACCGAGGGCGGACATCTCCTTGATGTATTGCTTCAGGAACATCCGCAGGCGTTCGGGCCGGGAGAATGCGCGTTCCATAAGCATCAGGTATCTGCCGAAAGAAGTGAGGTGTTTGTGTAATAACATATTTCTATTTAGTTAGTTACAAGTTGACAAGTGACAAGCAGACAAGCTTTTCAGCCATGCGTTATCGCGACAAGCAGCCAGTATGGCATCAGTTGCAAATCTCCTTGTTTGCTCGTCACTTGTCAACTTGTCTGCTTGAAAACTTGTTTTCTTTGCCGCAAAAGTAACCAAAATAACTAAAAAAACTACAACACGTGTACGAGTTTTTGACTTTATAAACTGTTATTAGGTACAATTTTGCTACTTTTGCCGAAAAATACGACATTTATGGACGAAACGACTAACGGCATGGAGCCGAGCCACGACGGGCAGATGGTGCTTCGGGCGGAGGGACTTGTGAAGCGGTATGGCAAGCGGACGGTTGTCAACGACGTGTCAATCAACGTGCGTCAGGGCGAGATTGTGGGTCTGCTCGGCCCCAACGGAGCAGGCAAGACAACCTCTTTCTATATGACGACAGGCCTTATCGTGCCCAACGCGGGCCACATATATATAGATGACAAGGACATTACCGACTTCCCCGTGTACAAGCGTGCGCGGGCCGGAATAGGCTATCTGCCGCAGGAGGCGAGCGTCTTCCGCAAGCTTAGTGTCGAGGACAACATCCTCGCCGTGCTTGAGATGACCGACCTTACGCGTAAGCAACAGATAGAGAAACTTGAGAGCCTGATTAAAGAGTTCAGGCTGGAGAAGGTGCGGAAGAACATCGGCGACCGCCTCTCCGGTGGCGAACGCAGGCGCACGGAGATTGCCCGATGCCTTGCCATCGACCCCAAGTTCATCATGCTCGACGAGCCTTTCGCCGGTGTAGACCCCATCGCCGTGGAGGACATCCAGCACATAGTGTGGCGCCTGAAGTACCGAAACATAGGCATCCTCATCACCGACCACAACGTGGAAGACACCCTCTGCATCACCGACCGTGCCTATCTTCTATTCGAAGGGCGCATCCTTTTCCAAGGCTCTCCCGAGGAACTGGCGGAGAACAAGGTTGTGCGTGAGAAGTACTTGACTAACAGTTTCGTGCTGCGCCAAAAGGACTTCCAGCGCATAGACGAAGAGAAACGCGCCAAGGAGGCGGCTGAAGAAAACTGACAGGCAGACGAGTTTTTAGTTGACAAGTGACGAGGGACAAGTCGACAAGTAACGAGGGACAAGTCGACAAGCATACAAGTAACGGGCAGACAAGGACAAATGAAACAGTCATCCTTGTCTGCCCGTTTTCTATTTGCTTAGCCCTTGTCCCTTGTCTGCTTGTTCCTTGTCAACTAAAAACACAGCCCTTGTCCCTCGTCTGCTTGTTCCTTGTTGACTTGTTCCTCGTTTCTTGCCGACTTGTCCCTCGTCCCTTGTCAACTAAAACCTCGCCTCTTGCTAACTCGTTGATAATCAGCGACGTTCCAATATACCGCCTTTTGCATTGTAAAAGGTGGCCTTTCAGCGTGCAAAAGATGGCCTTTTGCCTTCCATTTTGCCGTGTTTTAGAAAACGAAAGATGGCCGGCAGGGTTAACAAAGGATAAAATTAAGACGATTAGTTGCTTGATTAAGTATTTTAGTTTATCTTTGCATGACTAATTAAATACGTTCACTATGAAAACAACTTTATTGTCATTGGCCATGCTCGCCGCGCTATCCGCAGGGGCGCAGACCATCGGCGGAGGCGACCTTCCGCCCATAAAGCCGGTTGAAAAGACCGTTTACGACTCGGCGCAGGTCAAGGTTTATTATGAATACGCTTACCGTCCTGACTCTACAAGGCTGAAAAAGTGGATTAAGGGGCAGACCGTCCTGCTTGTGGGCAACCGCTACACGGGCTTCAGCGACTTTTATTCGTTGCGGTCAGACTCGCTCAACGACGCCTACTACCGCGAAAAACGGTCGCCCATGGAACTTGTAGGGCCGATGTTCGGAGTGATGGGCAACGCCAAGTACGACTATCCCTTGGTAATCAACATGGCCGACAACAAGGCGACTGTGCAGATTGATTGCGCGATAACCTTTGAGTACACGCAGCAGCTACAGCCGCTGCCGTGGACGCTGGCCGGTGGCGACAGCATCATTGCCGGCGTGCATTGCAAGAAAGCCACGTGCCGCATGGGCGGACGGGACTGGACGGCGTGGTACTCTGAAGAATACACATTGCCCATAGGCCCGTACCTTTTCCGCGGCCTGCCGGGGCTGATATTCGCCGTGAGCGACACCAAAAATAACTATGTGTTCACCCTAAATGGCCTTGAAACGCTGTACAAGCCCGAACCGATATATCTTAAAGTGCCTTCTGACAGGATTGTGCTCTTGCGTAAAAAGGCGTTCAAAGCCGCCAAGAACATTGCTGACGACCCACAAAGCGCGTGGGAAATGACGGGCAAACACATCTGGACTGAGGACGGCAGCAGGCTGCCAAGCTGGTCATACAACCCGATAGAGACGGAGTAGGGGATGGCAAAGCTTAGACACATCCGGCACATACCTAACACCCACCCCAACCAATCCCAAGACCCACCCCAACCCTCCCGAAGGGAGGGAGCTTGGTTACCTGCTGCTGTTTGGCTGCAAATGAGGCTCTCGGTAGCTGTCATGCCGCACGGCGATGCGGCATCCAGAGCGTGAAAATGGCATTGCTGTCGTCCGTGTGGATTTGCAATCCGCACGATGGCTGGCGTGGATTTGTAATCCACATAGTGGCCTTGCATACAGCAGTTGACGGATTGCAAATCCGTGTCTTGCCATGCGGCGGATTGCAAATCCGCCGATACTAAAAGGTGGCACGGCATCCAGAACACGACAATCAGTTGATACCAAACATGCAAAGCAGCTGATACGGAGGCGGCAGTTTACGCCGGATGCAACATGGCTTTTGCCGCTTGTGTAACCCGTTGATAATCAGTGGGGTTGCAAAAGGTCGTCTTTCGCACTGTAAAAGGTGGCCTTTTAGACGGTAAAACATGGCCTTTGGGAAGGTAAAAGGTGGCCTTTTGCGGTTCATCCGCAGTTCTGTTGGATAAAGATAAGATGCTGATATTCAAGTATTTGTATTATCTTGTATGT
>USHW01000028.1 GCA_900554545.1 uncultured Prevotella sp.
CAAGCGCCTTTCTACCTTTTCTTACCAATTGTTGAATTGTAGGCATTGTTGTTAATTTTTAGTTATATATTTATTTTTGTTATTATCACGACTAAGCATGGCTCGGACACAAGCCATATTTGGGCTGCAAAGGTACGAATAAATATTCAAACTACCTAATTATAAAGAACTACAAAAGCCTATACCGCCATTATTTTTAGACAGTATAGACTTTATTAAAATAAATTAACTTATCATTATCCGATAACAGGCAGCGTATCAGATGAATAAGGGTAAATAACCGGTTACAAAATCAGGCTTCGCCCTTATTGATGTTGAAGGGAGCAATAGTGCCTTTTTCCTGCTGCGGCATCTTTATCTGCCCGAAAGCGTTTTCATATCTTACGATATTGTCCTTCAATGCCATCAGCAAACGCTTTGCATGCTCGGGCGCGAGAATCACGCGTGATTTCACCATTGCCTTGGGCACTCCCGGCAATATGCGCGCAAAGTCAAGCACGAAGTCTGAACTTGAATGGGTTATTATCGCAAAGTTGGCATACTCTCCTTGTGCCACATCCTGGGGCAGCTCTATCTGCAACTGTCCTTGGTTGTTTCTGTTAGTGTTATTGTCCATCTTATATATTAATTAAGGTATTTCTTATATTTATATACGTCCGCAACACCGCGGAACATGAAAGCACTTGCAAAGTTAATCCATTTTGCCGAAGAAACAAATTATACGGCCACTAAATTCCGCCGCATAAGCTTTTTCAACTTTCATTAATACAACTGTCACACACAGACACACATGGCTGAATACAACAATTCCGCCCTAAGCATTCTTCAAAAAACGCAAAACACAAAGCGCCAAGACTACACTGCCTTGGCGCTTTATGTTTATCTGTCTCCACGACTTATTTATACTTCTCCGCCTGCAAGCGTATCAGTTCCTCGTCGTCGAAATAATTTATTTTCATTGCCTCACGCACCTCGTGCAACGTCTGTGCAGCCACCTCGCGCGCAGCTTCAGAGCCGCGCTTCAGGATGTTGTACACCTCGGGTATGTCCTGCTCGAACTCACGACGGCGCTGACGTATTGGCTCAAGCTGGCGGTCAAGCACCTTGATAAGGAACTTCTTGCACTTCATGTCGCCAAGTCCGCCCCTGCGGTAATGGCCTTTCAGTTCGTCAAGGCTCTTGTACTCCGGCCAGAACTCTGCGAAGTCGTCTGGCGTGCTGAATGCGTCCAAGTATGTGAACACCGTGTTGCCTTCAACCTTTCCCGGGTCTTCCACACGCAGGTGGCCGGGGTCGGTGTACATGCTCTTGACCTTCTGCTGCATCTCCTTCGACGGGTCAGACAGGTATATGCAGTTGCCGAGGCTCTTGCTCATCTTCGCCTTGCCGTCGGTTCCCGGCAATCGGCAGCACACCGAATTTGTAGGCAGCATGATTTGCGGTTCCACCAGCACGTCGCCATATATGTAGTTAAAGCGTTTCACTATCTCGCGCGTCTGTTCGAGCATCGGCTCCTGGTCTTCTCCTGCAGGTACGGTGGTAGCCTTGAAAGCCGTTATGTCCGCCGCCTGGCTTATGGGATAAGTGAAGAAGCCGACAGGTATGCTCGTCTCGAAGTTGCGCATCTGTATCTCCGTCTTCACAGTAGGATTACGCTGAAGGCGCGAAACGGTCACCAAGTTCATGTAATATACCGTGAGTTCGGCCAGTTCAGGTATCATAGACTGCACAAAGAGCGTCACCCTCTCCGGGTCAAGACCGGCCGAAAGATAGTCCAAGGCCACCTCTATGATATTCTGCCTTACCTTCTCAGGGTTGTCAGCATTATCCGTCAACGCCTGTACGTCGGCGATGAAAACGAACATACGGTCAAAGTCGCCTTCGTTCTGAAGTTCAACGCGGCGGCGCAGCGAACCCACGTAGTGTCCCAAGTGCAGACGCCCCGTAGGACGGTCGCCGGTAAGAATTATTTTTCCCATTTTATGTTTATTTTCTTGTGAGCTTACATTTTACGAGTTGCAAACTTACTAATTTTTTACGACATAACGACAGGAAAATGCGTATTTGAACGATTAAAAGGATTTGAAACGGGCAAAACCGCCCAAAAGCCGTCACCTCTTCTTCAGTATGCTGTTCACCACGCGGATGGTGGACACGAGCTTGTTGGTTGACGTGAACACGTCAACGTTCCACACGTGGGAAGAGCGTCCGCGGTGTACCACTGTACCAACGGCGCGCACCGTGTCGCCCTCGTGCGCCGACGAAACGTGGTTGCCGCTTACCTGCATGCCCACAACTATCTCGTCGGGCTGGCAGGTTATCATCGAGCCAAGCCCGGCCACGGTCTCGGCCAATGCCAGCGTAGCGCCTCCGTGCAGTATGCCGAACGGCTGGCGCGTGCGCTCGTCAACGGGCATGGTGGCCTCTATGCGGTCAGGCGACGCGTAAGTGTATTGTATTCCGAGGTTGCCCATCAGGGCGTGCTTGGTCTGTGCGTTGAGCAGGTCGAGCGGAATTTCCGACGCGTGAACTTCCGAGAGGATAAGTTTCTCCACGGCCTGCGCCACGCCGTCCTCCTCGTTAGTGCCCGTCACATAGTCGGCGCACATCCTTACGGAATCCTGCGCATGCCCCATTGCCACGCTTTTGCCTGCCAGCTGGAGCATCGTCACGTCGGCCACGCCGTCGCCGATGGCAATGACTTCCTCGCGCTTGACGCCCAGCTGCTCCATCAGTACGCCCAAGGTGTTGGCCTTGTCGATGCCGAACGGCACCACCTCAAGGAAATACGGTTCCGACGGGAACACGTCAAGCACGCCGGCAAGCCGCCTTTTCCAGTGGTTCTCCAGTCCGCGCAGGGCTTCCTCGTCGTCGCTGACCAGGACACATTTGCACGGAGCGAAGTCGATTGCGATTGAAAATTCCTCTTCTTCCACGATTTTCAGGTGGTTCAGCCACGCTTCCTTGCGTATGTGCACATTGTCGGCATTGTCGGTAAGCAGGTAGTCGTCGTGGTATGTGAAGATTGAAAAGCCGTTTTTCCGTGACTTTTTCTCCAGATAAGGCAATTGTTCGGGATTGATGCGGCGTTCGAACATCACTTCGCCCGTGTCCGCCCTGATTATCTGGCAACCGTTGTAAGACACCATGAAGCCGCCGAAGTTGCCCAGTTCAAGTGTCTTTGCTATGGGCAGCAAGCCCGAAGTGGGCCTGCCCGAGGCAAGCACGATGCGTATTCCCATGTGTTGCACTTTCAGCAAGGCAGACAGCGTGCGCTTGCTAATCTCCTTCTCGTTATTAAGCAATGTCCCGTCTACATCGAGAACCAACAGTTTGTATTTCATAGTGTCGGGCGTTTTGGTTTCAGTCAATACTTGCAATGTATGCGGACGGGAAGCCAACCGGCCTGCGGCGTTCCGCATACAACTTATCATTTGCAAATATACGCAAAGACGGCGGTAAACTACAACATTAGGCTGATTATTTCAGGTTTAAAAAAGTTAACGGCCTGACGTGCGGTGTCCGTCAGGCCAAAACCCCATTTGCATTTCACCCAGCAATTGGCATAATGCCTGTTACCATTACCATATCTCACAATCACTTTCAAATTAGGCTGCCGGCAATTGTGGCCGAATAATGAAACAGGGAACCAAGCTTCCTTCCCCGGCAGGGCCGGGACGGGTTTCATCTTATGAAACTCGTCATTATGCCTTCTTCCCGTTCGGGCATGGGCTGGCCGCCGCCCTTCAGGCTTTTCAGCATCCAGGCCATGTTCCGCCCCAGCGTGCGCATTGTCTGCAGGCCTTCCGCGTCTTGTGCGGCCTCGCCGGGAAGACGGCCGTGCACGCTGTTCCAGTATTGCGAGCTGACTACCGGCATGCAGCTGATTGTGAAATACTTGTTCAGCCTGTCAAACGTGGCGCTCGCCCCTCCGCGGCGGCACACGGCCACCGACGCCGCAGGCTTGTAACGCAACAGCGGCGAGGCTGAAAAGAACAGCCTGTCAAGCAGGGCGCAGAGCGAGCCGTTGGGTCCGGCGTAATATACCGGCGAGCCAACCACAATGCCGTCTGCCGTCTCAAGTTTTTCCATTACATTATTATATAGCGCGTCGTTGAACACGCACCGGCCAAGCTCCATGCAGCGGCCGCAGGCTATGCAGCCCTGCACGGCCTTGGCGCCTATCGACACTATCTCTGCCTCAACCCCGTTCTCCTCAAGGGTTCTGGCTACTTCCGACAGGGCTACATACGTGTTGCCCTTGCCGCGCGGACTGCCGTTTATCAACAATACTTTCATGCTTTGCTCACTTTTAGTACTACGTCAAGTTGATTTTATTATCGCATGCAAAATTACTGATTTGCCGCTGAAAACCATGTGCACCGATTACTGATTTTACCATCAGTATTACGTTTTCAATATGCACCGGGCCGACGGCCACATTCCAAAAGGCGGCAAAACGCCATGCAAAAGGCCACCTTTCACCGTGCAAAAGACGGCCTTTCGCCACGTAAAAGGCGGCCTTTCGGAATACGGGCGGCACAGGCCGGCGTTCCGGAAGCATAACGCGCTGACAGCCAGCACGTAACGCCGTGCGTCAAAAGTTAACGGATTTGAGACAATAAAAAGCGCTTTCTGCAGCGTAAAATCAAATTAAACCATTATATTTGCACAGCCATCGGCGGCACACACGCGCATGGCGTGCAAAAGCGTAATACGCAGACAACCTTCCTTAGCGCATCAAAGTATCACTAAAGATAAAATCTGAAACAATGAAAAACCTACTTAACAAATTCTTGATGGCAGGCTGCGCCATGCTCACCCTGTCATGCGGCAACAACATGCCGTACCAAGACACCGGCCTGCCGGCTGACGAACGGGCGGCCGACCTTGTAAGCAGACTGACGTTGGAAGAGAAAGTATCGCTCATGCAATATGACTCTCCGCCCGTTGAACGCCTCGGCATCAAGGGCTACAACTGGTGGAGCGAGGCTCTGCACGGCGTAGGGCGCGCCGGTCTGGCAACGGTGTTTCCGCAGTGCATAGGCATGGCCGCATCGTGGAACGACAGCCTGGTGCAAGACGTGTTCACCGCCGTAAGCGACGAGGCGAGGGCCAAGAACAACGAGTTTGCAAAGCAGGGCAACGCCAAGATTTACCAGGGCCTTACGTTCTGGACGCCAAACATCAACATCTTCCGTGACCCGAGGTGGGGACGCGGACAGGAGACCTACGGCGAAGACCCCTACCTCACGGCGCGCATGGGCGTAAACGTGGTCAACGGACTGCAAGGCCCCAAGGACAGCAAGTACAACAAGCTGCACGCATGCGCAAAGCACTTCGCCGTACACTCCGGGCCGGAATGGAACAGGCATGTGTTCAACGCCGAGAACATTGACCCGCGCGACCTTTGGGAAACATACCTGCCGGCATTCAAGACCGTAGTGCAGGACGCCGGAGTAAAAGAGGTGATGTGCGCCTACAACCGCTACGAGGGCGAGCCGTGCTGCGGCAGCAACCGCCTGTTACAGCAAATTCTGCGCGACGAATGGGGCTTCAAAGGCATCGTGGTGTCTGACTGCTGGGCGATATCCGACTTCTACACCAAAGGGCATCACTACACCGAACCTGACTCGGCGCACGCCTCGGCAAAGGCGGTGGCGAGCGGAACCGACCTTGAGTGCGGCGAAAGCTACCGCTCGCTCGTTGACGCCGTAAACGAAAAACTTATAAGCGAGAGCCGCCTTGACACCGCCGTTACACGCCTGATGAAGGCGCGCATAGAGCTTGGAGAGTTCGACGAGGATGTGCCCTGGCGCAAAATACCTTACAGCGTCGTTGACAGCAAGGAGCACCGCGACCTGGCACTGCGCATGGCCCAGCAAAGCATCGTGCTGCTGCAGAACAACGGAGGACTGCTGCCGCTGCCCGAAACGGGACTGAAAATAGCGCTCGTAGGGCCTAACGCCAACGACAGCGTGATGCAATGGGGCAACTACAACGGCTTCCCATCGCACACCGTCACACTGCTGCAGGGATTGCAGAAAAGGGTGCCGGCCGACAAGCTGATATACGAATACGGATGCGACTACACGTCGTCGGTAGCTCTGCAAAGCCTCTTCGCCGACTGCGAGGCCGACGGCAAACGCGGCTTCAGGGCTTCATACTGGAACATGCTTGACCCCGAAGGCAAGCCTGACGTTGTTACGCACGTCTCTGACCCGTTCCGCTTCACCACCGCCGGAGCCATCGTCTTCGCCCCGGGAGTGCAGTTGGGAGGCTTCTACGCCGAATATGAGACATCGTTCACCCCGAAAAAGAGCGAGGAAGTGGTTTTCAGCTTCCAGACACAGGGCAAGGCACACCTGCACATCAACGGCAAGGAAGTGGCCGAAGCGCTGAACACAAAGAACAGCAGGGCCTACGCAATGAAGGTGGAAGCAGGCAAGAAATATAACATCAAGGTGGACTTCAGGGCAAGCGAAGGCGACTGCGCAACGCTCAACTTCGACTTCGGACGCGAAGTTCCGCTCGACATACAGCAGAGCGTCAACAAGGTGAAAGACGCCGATGTCATCATCTTCGCTGGCGGAATAACGCCCGGACTTGAGGGAGAGGAGATGCCTATAAAGGTGCCCGGCTTCCGCGGAGGAGACCGCGAGTGGATAGAACTGCCCGAAGTGCAGACACGCTTGCTGACCGAACTGAAGAAAACTGGCAAGAAAATAGTGTTCGTCAACTTCTCAGGCTCGGCCGTGGCACTGACCCGCGAGGCCGCTATGTGCGACGCCATTGTGCAGGCATGGTATCCCGGACAGGCCGGAGGAGAGGCCGTCGCCTCTGTGCTTTTCGGCGAATACAACCCTGCCGGACGACTGCCAATTACATTCTACAAGAGCACCAAGCAGCTGCCCGGATTTGAAGACTACTCCATGAAGGGGCGTACATACCGCTACATGACCGAAGAGCGGCTCTTCCCCTTCGGCCACGGACTTAGCTACACCACGTTCGCCTACGGCGACGCGACGGTATCGTCAGCCGCAATCAACGCCGAAGAGGGATGCACGCTGACTGTACCCGTCACCAATACGGGCAACCGCGACGGCGACGAGGTTGTGCAGGTGTACCTGCGCCGCCCGTCTGACAAGGAAGGACCGGTGAAAACCCTGCGCGCATTCCGCCGCGTAACGCTGAAAAAAGGCGAGACAAAAGATGTGGCGTTCAAGCTCGACGGCGAGGCCTTCAACTGGTTTGACACACAGTCGAACACCGTCCGCCCCGTAAGCGGCGAGTACGAAATACTGTACGGCGGGACGTCAGACAGCAAGGCACTCAAAACGGTAAAAGTAACATTAGAAAGGTGAGAAAGTGAGGAGGTGAGAAGGTGAGAAAAGGTAAAAAAGTAAAAAGGTGAAAAGGTGAAAAAGTAAAAAAGTAAAAGAGAAAAAAGTAAAAGAGAAAAAACAAGGATGCGGACATATCGCATCCTTGTTTTTTTTATTTCTCACCTCCTCACCTTCTCACCTTCTCACCTTTAAAATCGTTTCCTGCCGGGCGCTGGAATATCCTCAGCCCGAACTCCTGCGCCATGACTACGGCATAATCGAGCACGGAGCTTTGGAACCGCTCGAAAGGCTGCCATTCAACGAACGTGGAGAAGCAGTACAGCTCAAGGGGCAAGCCCTCAGGCGTAGGCTGCAACATCCTGACCATTATCATGAGGTCGGTCTGGACGTCGGGGTGTGTCTTCATGAAGTTGAACATGAAATCGCGGTACACCTGCGTGTTGGCCACGGGAAAGCCCGCATCGGCGTAACGCTCAGCCGGAATGTAGCCCTTGGCCACAAACCCCTCGATTTCCTCGCGCGTACAGAAGCGCACCGTGTTGGCGTCGATGTTGACAAACATCTTCATCCTGCGCCCGCCGGCCTCGCGCATGCCGCGCCAGTTCTGGAAAGAATCGCTTACAAGGGCGTAAGGCGGAATGGTGGTTATGGTCTTGTCGAAGTTCTGCACCTTAACAGTTGTCAGCGACACCTCGCGCACAAAGCCGTTCGCCCCATACTTCTGCATGGTTATCCAGTCTCCGGGGCGCAGCATGTCGTTGGCCGACAGCTGTACACCTGCCACAAGACCGAGTATGGAGTCCTTGAATATCAGCATCAGCACGGCAGCCGACGCGCCGAGACCTGCCAGCACGGCAGCCGCGCTCTTGTCAATGACTATGCTGACGATGAGCACGCAGCCCACTATGAACGCCAGCAAATTGAACATCTGGTAAATGCCCTTAAGCGGACGGTTGCGCAGCCGCTGGTGCTCGGAGGAAATGTCGTAAAGCGAATGCAGGAACTGGCTGGCGAACAGCAGCGACACGATTACAAGGTAAATGTTGCACACCTTGAGCAGCACCGACAGCATGCTGGGCGAATGTACAAACACATAAGGCAGCGTGACATACCAGATGACAGGCGGTATGATGCGGCGAAACGCCTTCATCACACGCGGATGGAAAAGGTAGTCGTCCCAAGTGGCCTTAGTCTTCTCCGTAAGACGCTGCACTGCCGGCATCACAACGAAGCGGAACAAGGCCGTACAAACATACGAGAACAACGCCACGGCGAACACCGCCGTAAGCGGATAAACCCATACCATGATGTCTTCTGACACCCCGGCGGTGTACCTCAAGAAGTCTAACAAGTATCTGTCTATATGCTCCATATAATACGCTCCTGCTTGGTTTGTGATGGCAAAGATAGTGAAAGGCGAGCGCAAAGGCAAATGAAAAACGAAGTTTTTTGATTTGGCTCTGCCGAGCCGCATCCTATCTTCGTGAAACAGAGATAGTGAAAGGCGAGCGCAAAGGCAAATGAAAAACGAAGTTTTTTGATTTGACTCTGCCGGACTTTTGCCGATTGGCAGCATAGGACTTATAAGGCCTATATGACCTATTCAACCGACAGCAGCAAAGCCGCCGACAACCATCTGATTACCAGCAAGTTACACAAAGGCCATCTTTCAGCCTGCAATTGACGGCCTTTCAGCGTGCAAAAGGCGTCCTTTTGCATTCCAATTTGCCGTGTTTTGGGATGTCGTCCGCGGTTATTGAATTGAGAGTTTATAATTGAGAATTGATAATTATGATTTGCTTTGTTGGCAGAGAACCTTTAAGGTAATCATAATTATACGTGAGTTCGGCATAAGCACCCACCCTTTGTAGGGACATAATTTATTATGTCCGAACGTTTTGAAAAAACGTTTTTACTTGACTACGCTTACTTTATACGCCTCTTCGCGGCGTGCGGACATAATGAACCAAAGGTCAGCGAAAGCTAATTATGCCCCTACAAAAAGTGTATGCTTATACCGAACTCACGTTAAATATATATCCACAAATCATAGGAATCGCCGTTATCCGCACAAACAAAAACAGGGATGCCCGGCCTGCGGGCATCCCTGTCACATAACATTCAGGCGGCGGTGCGCCGTCAGTTCTTACTTTACCACAACCTTCTTCGTTGTGCCGTCAGACATCTTTACGATGTTCACACCCTTTGCAGGAGCTGACAGCAGCGTGCCGTCGAGGGCGTAACGGGCTACCTCTACGGCCTCTTCGCTTCCGGTAGTAACGTTGTCGATGCCGGCAGAAGTGCCGCGGTCGATGACATAACCGATGTAATTGTACATCGCATCGTTGGCGAAGCCTGCGATGTAGCGTCCGTCCGGAGTGAAGTCTATGGCCGTGTTGAAGCCCAGCATGTCATACTCTGCTATTTCGGTAATTCCGGGATAAACGTTGGCAAGAACCTTCGCATCCTCGCCCTTGCTCCAGATTACGGCGCTGCGCTGCTGCATAGCCCATGAGCCTGCGAGCGCATAGCCCAGGATTGTACCGTCGTCAGCCACGCCCGTAGCCGCCATCTCAGCACCTTCCTGAATGTCGCTGTTGCCGTCGGCGCGGTATTCCTCAAGCTCGCCTGTCTCCAAGTCATACCTTCCCATATACTGCTCGGTGAAGGTGTCGCCGCCTTTCATTAGGTTAAGTGACACATAACGGCCGTTACGGCTGAAGCCCTGCGGCGAGAATACCACGTAAGGATGGCCCTCGACATCACCCATTAAAGAGAAATAATCAACGCACACAGGGTCGCACTCATATTCTCCGTTCTCCTGCAGGCGCCATACAACAAGAGGGTTTGAACTGTAATTGTCAACCACATAGCCCACAATCACCGAACCGTCAGAGTTGGTATAGTAAGCCACAGAGCCGTTTGTCTCGAAGCCGAACACGTCGTCAGAGGGCACGGGCAAATCCTTCCTCTCGCCGTTTACCCATACGCAGGCCGTAGTAACGTATGTAGCCTCTGAATAATGGCAGCCTACAACAACGCTCAAGTCGTCGCTCGCGTCACGCGCCTGGGTGGCCTCGCCCTCTGCTTCAGGCTCGTAATATGTAGCCTCGCCGTTTATGCTGTACAGTACGGCGTTGCCGTTGTAGCCCACGCATGTGCCCTCGTCGTTCACGGCACGTATGTCTGCACCGTACATCTCGTCGTTGGCAGGAGCCACCGCATACTCGCCCGTCTCAGTGTCATATACGAACATGCCCATCGAGCCACTGGCCATCGAGAACGCCGGGCCGGCCACATACCTGTGATTGGGAGAAATGGCCTGGACAACCGGCTGGTATTCCACGCCGTCCCCGCCGGTCATGTTCTCAAGAACGTTGATACTTTGCGCGCTCGCGCAATTCACACCGCCTGCCAGCAAGGCGGCAGCAAACAGGCTGCCCATAAGGCGGCCTTTACTTGTAAAATTCACCATAGGTTTTAAATATTAATTAAAGTGTAACTGTTATTCAGCCTAAAAAGCGCAAGCCGCACTCCGGCCGCCGCAGCTATTGCGGCAGCCGGCCATGCAACCTTCGCCTTTTGATTTAACGGAAATTTGCCGGGCATTACAAAATGTCCGGCAAAATCTTATAATATCAGTGCTTTCAGCACATTACTTCATGATAACCTTCTGCGTTGTGCCGTTACCCCTCCTTACGATGTTGACACCCGTCTTCGGAGTGTGCAGCTTGACACCGTTGATTGAATAAACGTCCTTGATTTCATTGCCGCCCTCGTTGCCTGCAACAGTATTGCTGATGCTTGAAGGCTCATAGTCGTCTGAATAGCTCTCCGTGTCAAGCACATAAGTCTGTATGCCTGTGGCTGAAACACCGAAACCGACAATATAACGCCCGTCGGCGGAAATCTTTATGGGCGAGTTGGCAGTGGCGTCGCCACCTTCGAAATCTGCGAAGCCAGCCTTAGAGTAAACCGTAGAAATGTACTGCGGCGCAGTCTCGCCGGCCTTCCATATCCATCCCACACGTCCGTACATGCCACCGGTGCTGCTGTTGATATATCCTATCATTGTGCCGTCATCAGCAATGCCGGTTGAAGACAGGTCACCCGTCACTTCGCCGCTCTTTTCACACACCTCAAGAGTATTGTTCTCAAGGTCGTAACGGCCTACGGTGTACTCCCAGCTGTCAGACTCCATCAATATCAGTGCCACATAACGGCCGTTGCCGCTAAGGCCGGTAGGCTGGAAAGCCCAATAAGGGTTGTCGCCATAAGCAGGCTCGAACAGGCCGCGCATGATGGGGTCGGCAGAATAAGAACCGTCCTTGTTCTCGCGCCATGCAATGGCCGGAAGCGTAGCCATGTCGTCATACAGCCATCCTACTATCACGCTGCCGTCGTCGCTGACATACTTGGCCTGCGTTCCGTTGTCTGTAAAGCCGAGCCACTTGTCTGTAGGCTCAGGCAACATTGTCTTCACGCCGTCCTTATAGACGCAGGCATGGGGAAAAGAGCTGGCAAAGTCCGAGTAACCCACAATCAGCGAACCGTCAGGTGTAATGTCCTCGGCCAGGCTGCCCAATTCGGCTCCGGGTTCAAGCTCGGTCAGCGTGCCGTCGATATTCAGTGTCACTGCATTTGGATTATAGCCTACAGCCACGCCGTCATCGGAAACACCGCGAGCCTCTACCATCTCGCCTTCAGAGACACTTGTCGTACCGGTCGTAAGGTCAGTGATAAACATATACCCTTCGCCAGTAGTTCCACACACGTACTGCCCATTTGAAGAAATGTCAAGACCCATGTAATAAAGACCATTAGGGTCGGGAAGCACCGTCCAACCGTTCTCCCATGTCACTTGGCCGCTGCAGGGAAGAGCCAGCAAAGCAGCCGCAAGACCACAAATAAAGAGTTTGTTTTTTTTCATAACATAAATGTTTAAAAATTAGAAAATAAAAAATTAAATATGCTTCAATTACGGCAAAGCATACGCCGTAAAGATAAAGAGAAAAATGTGGAAACTGAAGCAGACCATGCAAGACCCACCGGCCCTCATGACCTGCTTCAGTTGGTGTTTATTTCCGCTCAGCGGAGTGTCCGTGACACTATCACTTTACGATGACTTTCCTTGTAGTGCCGTCAGACATCTTGATGATGTTGATGCCCTTCTCCGCCTTTGAAATCTGGCGTCCGTCGATGCTGTAACGTGCAACCTCGGTAGCATTCTCGTCCGGCGTCACAACACCGCTGATACCTGTCGAGTTTCCTCCAACCTTGGCAACGTTGGCGTTGTTAACCCATACATCATCAATGTAGCTTTGGTCGGCTACCGGCCTTCCAACAAATGCCACAACACGCATGTTGTCAGCATTCCATTCGCTGTCCAATGTTACAGTGTAAGTGTTTGAATAGTGGTTGCCGTCTGTCCACTGCAGAAGGTCGCCCCATGTTGCAGTCAGCACGTCACGCAATACATTGTTGTGAACCTCATTTGCAGAACCGCCCGTCTGGCGTGCTACAAGGCCGTCTTCAGTAAGGCTTACGGTCAGCGCTGCGTCGTCACCTACAAAGTCGGTAAATCCGTCAACGGCTTCTCCCGATACTGTAACGGTCAGCTGCCTTGTGTCAGCGTTGTAAGATGTGGCGATATCAACAGTTGCAAAAGACGGAATTGTATTAGACGCGTCAATAACGCTTTCGCTAAATACCCGCGCCATCTGCGAAATGTATGCCTCATTGTAACCGAGACCCAAGCCAAGGCTTCCGCCATCATTTATAGAAGTGTCTGTTACATAATACCTGTTAAATGCACCTTCAGGCAATCCGCTTCCAACCATTGTGTATGCATAAGAATCGCCATCCTCTGTTATGAACGGGTCAGTATCTCCCATTAAGCTGTTGTGGACAGCAATTACAACAACATCGTCACGCAGGTCTTGGATAGCTTCCAACAGCGCTACGCCTCTCGGACAATATGTGCAGTTTGTAGAAGTGAACTGCTCAACAAGGTTCATCTGGCGTCCAACGCTTGTAGTATATACGTTCAGAGTGGTAGAAACCTCATCGTCGTCAACGTTCTCTGTAGGAGTGCTGCCATTGATTGACGCTACGGCCAAAGAAAGGGTATGGCTGCCTGCCGCAAGGTCTGAAGGCAGTTGCACTGAAGCCTGTGCTGTCTGCAGACTGTTCGTCAAAGCAACGGGAGTAGTGAGGGTGCTTATTACATTGCCGTCCACCGACACGTTCAAGGTATATGAAGAAGGCGTGTTGTTACCGTTGTTCTTTATTACATAAGTAAAGTTCGCCGTTTCACCACCTTTATAGAACGTACTTTCAGGAACGATGCTGTTCAACGTGATGTCATTATCTATGAACGAACCGCCACTGACTACAGCCTGTATGCAAAGGTTGCCCAACCCCTGGTCGCCATACAAATCCCACCGTGTGCCATCATTGAACATGAAGCCATAGGGGTCGCCGGTATTCAGCGAATTCACGTTCAAGTCCACGAGAAGCGGATAGCTCGAAGCTGTATACCGCCCGTAATAAGAGTTATATGTGCTTTCTTGCGGATATGTGTAAGTAATCATATATCCCATGTTTGCTTCAAGCGTCACAGGTGTGTTCAACGTAACGTCGTTCCATCCCGCAACGGTTGACGCAACAGTCTGCGTAGCCACAGCATCGCCTATTGAATACGAATTTCCGCTGAACTCTACAGGACTAACCGTTACCGTTGTCTGTCCGATACTTTCGGCAACAGCGAAACGCAGTTTTGTCATTGTGCCGCCGGCGAAATTGCCTATCATGTCGGGCGTGAATATAAGACCTACGGTATAAGTACCCGGAGCGATGTTCATTCCCAAAGAACTTTGACCGGTCATGTCGAGTTCGTCCGTGTCATAGAATCCCAAGACACGCTCGTTAGCGTCAAGATCAATCCGGCTGGGGCCAGACATAGCCTTGCGAGCCTCGTTCTGTACAGGAGCGTTCGACTTTCTGCTGAACAAATTTGAAGCGTTGCCGCTCAAATCTACCTTCTGTGCGTTTATCGCCGTCACCGACAACAACAACGCCACTACACAAAGTAAAGTCTTTTTCATAACGAAGATTTATTTTTATTTAACAAATGTTTTGGCAGTCTTGCCGTTTGCATATTTCACGATGTTCACTGCACCTTTGCGCGGAGCTGAAAGCTTCTGGCCGTCAAGAGTATAATAACCTACAGGCTCATTGTCCTCAACAGTTTCAATGCCAGTAATGCCCGCAGACTCCTCATCGTAAACAAAGTTAACCGTTACAGAAGGGCCTTGTGCTATAACATCACCAACTGCAGGCATTTCAAGACCTCCAATATCCTGCATTATAACTTCATGTAAAAAAAGCTTGAATGAAGCTGAACATTGGCCATAAGCAGAAGGGATCCATTCTGTTGTGAAATTATGCGATTCCGCCTGCACTTCCAACACACCAGGTGCAGTATTATAACTACCAACTTGGTCATAAAGGATACATTCTTTTGGGAAACATACAGAAAGTGTCCCATTGTCAATACGAGTTATATCAACTTCGACACTTGCGCCTGCTCTTTCCCCCGAATTGTTTTTTACAAACAATCCTGTGGAAATTTGGAAAGTCCCGTCCGACAATTTTTCAACAATACCGTTGACTGTTGCACCATCTTCAACTACATTTCCGCTGGCATCGACGAACTGGAGCGTGTTGTCAACTTGCGCGCTTGCAGCTCCACCGACAAACATCGCAAAAGCAAATAACAGTAAAGATTTTTTCATAATTGATTTTCTTTTATTTATTTCGTCATTATATCATGCACCTTTTTCTGCACTATTATCATCATTTGTTCCATCATCGGGAATATTTATGATACTTTTTCTTACCGCTTGAAGCACTCCGTCAGCATCATTATAAACAAACGCAACGACAGACATATACTTTTCATTCCAATCTTCGTCGAGAACATACGAGAAGTCACGCGTTTCCGCACCACCGGCAGTCAAGCTTATCGGGTCACCCATACGGTCGTTAACTGTCGCGCGGAAAACATGATTATGAACATAATCTTCATTTTCAACATTGCCTGTCAACCACTGTACGCTGACAACGGAGTCTTCCACCAGCCACACTTGCAAATTGCCCGTAACGCCTTTCTGTGTTGCTATATTAGCTGCACTGATAGAAATATCCACCTTGCGCGAACTTTCATCATAACGACATACAGCTTCAAGCTGAACAGAATCTTGCCGCTGTATGCTGGTATATACAGCCCCCGGCCATGAGCTTGTGCCCAACAGTCCGCCACGTCTGTCAACCAATCCACGCGGCTGTGAAGTCACGCCCCAATGGTCATAATACCAACCTCCGTCCTCAGTGTAAAGCGGATAAAGCGAGCCGTCACGTGCTGTAGTGCCCAAATCGCCTCCGTATATACCAACTGCAATGATATTTTCCGCACCGTAAGTTTCCTGCATAAGCTCTATCAGTTCCGCAGCAGCCGGGCAATTGACGCACCCCTGCCCCGTAAAGTCCTCAAGGAGCACACATTTGGAAACCTCCGCCGGTTCAACATAGATGAACCTGTCGTCTTCTGCGACATCATCGCACGCCACAGGGATAAGTGCCGCAGCGCACAAAGAAACGCTGTATATTATATTTTTCAGTTTCATGCTGTCTTTTTAGAAGTTATAATTGTACGACAATGTTACACCCTTGCTCGACGGAACGCGGCGGCATACGCCTCCGGCGCAGTTCCATCCCTCGCGCGTGCGTCCGTAGCCGAGCTGCAGGCGGTGCGAGCCGTGGCTGAAAGTGACGAGGCCCTGATAATAGTGCTGGTTGGTAACGCCGCTGTTGTACATATCGGAGATAGTGAACATCCAGTGCGGCAGGAACGAGAGTTCAAGCAGTCCGTAGAGCCAGTCGCCGTCGTCCTCGTCGGTCGAGAGGTATTGCAGCTCGCCGCGCAGGGTGAGCTTGCGGTTGATGCGGTATTTGGCATCGGCTATGAATATGTCTGAATGCACCATGCCTCCCTCGCCCTCGACGATGGTCTGGTTGTAAAACTGGTTCATGTACATCAGGTTGAGGTTGAAAGAACGCGACAATCGCTTTTCAATCTGTATGTTGAAGTCCTGATAATACATCTCGTCTCCCCACTTGAAGAAGGCCGAGCCGTAGCCGTCGGTACCCTTTGCCGTACCGTCGAATTCATTTCCGGCATGGTCTCTGCGGTCAATTGAATGCACATGTGAGAAGTTTACCTTCACGTTCATGCCATACTTGCCGCCGAGTGCTGTGTTGCGCTTGAAGCGGTAAGCAAGCTCCGCCTGGTATGCCCACTCGCCGTCGGGCTGGGTGGCGTAAGGATAGAGCGCCGCAAGGGCGTAGGTCTGGTCCATGGTGAATGCGGGCAGGTGGTTGATGGCCGAGGCTATGCCGCTTGTCTCGTTTCTCTTGCTCTTGAACGACATCGCATCGCTGCGCTTTGCCTGGAGCAGTACGCTAAGACCTTTCTTTGAATATGTGGCCGAGAGCATGGCAACGTTTCCGGGGTGGTATATGTAAGAATAGTCGCGCCCGGTCAAGGCGTTGCCCTGTGCGGGGTCTTCGCCTTTCCATGCGTACTCGGCAAGGATGTTGAAGCCTCCCTTCTGGAAATTCGCCCTTACGTCGAACGCATTGACAGTTGAAGGCATGTTCAGCTTATGCGTGCCGCCCACCATTATGTCGTCTTCTTTCTCATACTTGTTTACCCATGACGCACCGAGGGTAAGGTAAGTGCCTTTGTCAGCCATACCCTTGAACCACTGGTCGAGGTTCAGCTCTACGTCGGCTCCGCTCACCCAGCTCTTGTTCAAGTCCCAGAAGCGGCGCTGCTTGCCGGCGAGCGCCTTAACCGTTACGCCCTTGACGGGGCGCACCACGAGGCGTCCGCCCAAAAGAGAGTTGTCGATACCGAGCGTGCGCTCCTCGTAGGTGCGGAGGATGAAGCCCGAGCCGAACTGCTCGTAGAAGTTGCCGAGGGTCAAGTCCCACGACTTGAAATGCGCCTTGACGTATATGTTGGGCACACCCCACCCCTTGAAGCCGTCCTCGTCATAGAATGTCGGCAGCGGGAACTTCACGAACTCGAAACGGGCGCCTGCGTCGATGTACTTGCTCGTAAGGGCAACGTCGGCGTAAGTATTGGTCAGCGCCCACTCGTCGTAATCGCGGGCGTTGATGGCCTTGTCTTCCTGCGGTATGATAATGTCGCTCTGCACGCTTCCGGTCACAGAGATTTTGTTGCCGCCATCGTCTTGTGCGGCGGCACAAAGCGTGGCGGCCGATACGGCCACCACGCACAGCAGTCTGCGTGATGTATGGCTCATCTTGTATGTAATGTTATTCGGCCACCAGTTCCCTTACTTTCTCTATCAGCTCTTCCTCGGCGCCTTCAACGTATCCGTTGTGGCGGTAAACGATGTTTCCCTTGCCGTCAACTATAATAGTATAAGGTATGGTCTGCACGCCGAGTGCGCGCTTCAGGTCGCTGTTGGGGTCGAGCAGCACGTCATATTCCCATCCGTGGCTGTCAACAAGCGGCTTCACCTTGTTGATGTTCTGAGCCTGGTCTATTGACACGGCGATGAGCTTGACGCCCGTTTCCTCCTGCCAGTCTTCATACACTTCACTTATGGCCGAAAGCTCACGGTTGCACGGCTTGCACCAGGTTGCGAAGAAGTCGATGATAATCGGCTTGCCATTGTTCGACAAAGTATCTGTCCTCACGGTCTTTCCGTTAATGTCTTTCAACGTAACCGACGGTATTTGCGCTTCGGCAGCAACCGAGAAACAGAACACGAGTAAAAATGAGTATAAGATTTTCTTCATAGCTGAATTATTGTTTTACTGCCGCAAAGATAATAGTTTTTTTCAATGGAAAAACATTTTTTACAAAAACTTTTTTGCTTTATGTTGTTTTTTGCAATAAACGAAACTTAACCGGCGCATACGATAACACTATAACATGCGCCACGGGCTGCGCAACGCATTGAAATCCAGTAAGTTGCAAAACGTCACCTTTTGCAATGCAAAACACGGCCTTTCAGCGTGCGAAAGGTGACCTTTTGCAATGCGAAAGACGGCATATCAGGTTCATCCGACATTTGTGTGACAGTGTTAAATTGTAACCTGCCTTTTATTTACATTCAAGCAAGCACCTCCCATGTACGTGCTATCCGAACAACCGCACAACCCCATAACCGCACAACCGCATAACCCCACAACCGCATAACCGTATAACCCCACAACCCCACAAAAAAACAGCAACTTTTCCACTCAAAACCGCTTGTATTTCAAATATTATGTATATCTTTGCCACCCGACACAAACTATTACTGCTAACTACTACAACGCTACCGCGGACATGCGGACAGCCTGCAACCGACGATGAATACTTTACACATTATTAATATTACTAATCAAAACAACAAATCTATGGTAAGAAAGCATTTACACGCACTTATCTGTACGCTTGTTGCAATAATGGGGACAGCCATCCCTTTGCAAATCAGCGCACAAGACGTAACGGCCACATGGGACTTCAAGAACAAGATACCCGTTGAAGCCGGACAAGTAGCATTGGAAGGAAGCACCGGCGAGGTGGCTTCAAACGTTGAAGGCGTGAGCCTTTACATCGACGCCACCAACGGCAAGTTCAACTCGGCAGCCAGAACCGGCGACGCGCAGGTTAACGCCGGAACGATAATCCGCGTGCCGGTAAAGTCGGCAAGGGACATCGTGAAGCTTACGCCAAGCCCCAACTACGGCAACTTCACCATCGGCGGAGAGGCGGCCGACCTTGTAAACCCGACCGAACACAAGGCCACCGTGGCCGAAGTGGAAGCCGGATATGTAGAGATTGTGACGACGGCCGGAAGCTACCTGTGGGAAATCAGCGTGACCTTCGTTTCCGAAATCCAGAGCAGGGAAATATATTCGACATCGTTCCAGGAATGGCCGGAAATCGACAGGAAGAAAAACACGACCGCTCCCAGCACCCACGAGGTGACGACAAAATACAGCAAGGAGACGGTAACGTTCACTTTCTGCGGAGCAGGCGTAGACCCTGACGGCACACAAGACAAATTCACCAACCTTGCCGACAAGGGCTTGGGCTACATCATAACAGGCAAAAAGAACAACGAGCTTGGCGGCGTTGAGCCGTATGTATTGACGTCACCGCTCAAGTCGCTGTCAAAAATCGTGCTTACGCAGGCTGCCACCGGCGGCACGCGCGGCATAAAGGTATCGGTAAAGGGTGACGGCGACGCCGACTGGGTGGTGCTGCACGACAAGTCGGTAGGCAGCGCGCAGGGCGAGGAGCTGACGTTGCAGGTGAACAGGGAGAACTGCCAGATAAAGTTCGAGAACTATTCCGGCGGCCTTGACCAGAACGCCTACGTTACCGACCTTGCGCTGTACGGGCTGGTTGACATGTCGAAATACCCGGCGCTCGGCACGTTCACATTCAACGGCGTGACATACGAGGCGGTGGACATCTTCGACGAGACCGCGGAAGGAGTACAGGAGGCGACGATAGAGCTGTTCAACGCAGTGGAACTGCCGTCGGCAAGCAACCCGATAACCGGCATAACATGCGACAACGGCGAAGTGGACGGCGAAGTGACTTACGAACAGAAAGACGAGCACACCGTGCTTGTAACGATAAAAGTTACGGCCAACGGCGAGACCATGACCTACTACGCAACGTTCAAGCACAAGCCGTATTTCACCCTGACATACATCGACACTGACGGCACAACCGTAATAGACAACACACAGAAGGTGGAAAAGGACACGGAGATAGGCACGCTGAACGACGGCGCAAAGGTTACCGTGGCTGACGGAAAGGCGTTCCGCGGATGGTTCGTGGGGACTGAAGGCGGACGCAAGTACAGCACAGAGGACATCGTGACGTCAGACTTGAACATGTACGCCGTAGCTACAGACATCGAGACGGCAAGCACCACGGCGCGCTACTCGTTCAACCTTACCGACGAATACTTCTACGACGAAGACCACGAGGCGTTCAACGCCGAAGGCGCGGCATGGCATGACGGCACTCACGGCTGGACGCTTGAGAGCGACGGGAAAATAGACCTGCTCGTAGGCGGACACGCATACATCATCGCCACCCTTTGCAGATACAGCAAGGAGGACGCCGTAATGACCCTGAGCGACGCCAGCGGCAACACGATAGCCACCGTTGACGGCTACAGCTCGACCGACGGACAGACGGTAATGATGGAATACACCGGCGCGGCAGGCACGCTTACGCTCACCACCACCAACGAGACATACCTGCACAAAATATCCATAATCAACGTGGAAGGCTCGCCGGTAGAGCAAAACGAGCAGGGTTACTACATCGTAAAGCAGAACGACGGACTCAACCTGCTCAACGTCATCGACATCGCCAACGCACAGGCTTCAGCCGACAAGCGCACCTACATATTCGTGCCCGACGGCACATACGACCTCGGACACGAAGTGCTCACCCCGATTTCAGGCGACAACATATCGCTCATAGGGCAAAGCATGGACAACACCATCATTGTGAACGAGGCCGAGAAAGAAGGCATCGGCGTTTCGGCGACATTCCTCATTACGGGCAGCAACACCTACATACAGGACGTTACGCTTAAAAACGCATACGACTATTACCAGCCGGGCTTCGCTGGCCGCGCCGTAGTAATTCAGGACAAGGGCAACCACACCATCTGCAAGAACGTGAGGATGCTGTCTTACCAGGACACTTACTATTCAAACAACAATGACGCACAGTTCTACTTCGAGGACTCTGACATCCACGGAACGGTAGACTTCATCTGCGGAGGCGGCGACGTGTTCTTCAACCGCTGCACAATAACCGTTGAGCCGCGCAACGCCGACGGAAGCGGCGAATGCACGATAACGGCGCCGACAACGACAACAGAGTTCGGCTACGTGTTCAACGAATGCACCATAGACAGCAAGGCTGAAAAGTTCAACTACGGCCGCGCATGGCAGAACCAAGCAAGCTGCGCATACCTGAACACCACCCTGTTGCAGCCCGACCGCATCAACGAAAACCGCTGGACGCTCGGAGGCATGAACGTTCCCGCCTACAAGTTCGTGGAATACAACACGATGGACGAAAACGGAAACGTAATCTCGCCGGAGTCACTCGTACTCACATTCACAAAGGACGACAAGCAGAACACTTACGAGACAATACTCACCGACGAAGAGGCGCAGGGCTATGCGCTCGACAAAGTGTTCGCAGACTGGACTCCGAACGAGTATGCGGCACAGAAAGAACTCGGCATGCTACGCACCGAGAACGGGAACCATATAACATGGGACGCAGCTGACGGCGCGATAGCTTACGCCGTGTTCTACGACGGCAAGTTCGCCGGCATGACGACAAACACCTACTATGACGCTACCGAAAGCGACATGAACAAGTACACAGTGCGCGCCGCCAACAGCCACGGAGGCTTCGGCAAGGCGGCAAGCACAACCGCGCCAAGCGGCATCGACAATGCGGAGGCAGGCGAAGCCGTAAGCACTGAATATTACAGCATAGGCGGAACGCGCGTGAGCAGCAACTTCCGCGGCGTGGTAATTGAAGTGAGCACCATGGCGGACGGCAGCAAGACAACGAAGAAAATCATAAACAAATAACACTTCCGACCTGTTCCGGCCTTGCCTGTGTGGACAAGAAAACGCACAGGCAAGGCCGGAATTGCTTTGTACAACATTTTAAAGTAAAAAGATTATGTTAAAGAGAAAACGATTACTACAGTCCGCACTGCTTGCATTGGGACTGCTGACAGCGGCTCCCGGCATGGGCCAGCAGGTAGAAAAAACGCCGGCGTTCCCCGGAGCGGAAGGCTTCGGACGCTACACCACCGGTGGACGTGGCGGCGCTGTTTACCATGTGACCAACCTTAACGACAGCGGCGAAGGCTCGTTCCGCTGGGCTTGCGAGCAGACTGGAGCGCGCACAATAGTGTTCGACGTGGCCGGAACAATCCACCTCGAGACACCGCTCTACCTGCAAAACGGCAACGTTACCATCGCCGGACAGACCGCACCGGGCGACGGTATCTGCATCGCGGACAACCCGTTCCAAATAGATGCGAACAACGTCATCATACGTTACATGCGCTTCAGGCTCGGAAACAAATACGTACAGAAAGAAAACGCCGATGGCTGGGACGGCCTCGGCGGCATGGACAAGGAGAACATCATCGTAGACCACTGCTCGGTAAGCTGGAGCATAGACGAATGCCTGTCAGTGTACGGCGTGCGCAACGCCACAGTGCAATGGTGCATAGCATCGCAAAGCCTCCAGGCTTCGGGACACTCAAAGGGCGCCCACGGCTACGGCGGCAACTGGGGCGGTTCGGGCGTGACCTACCACCACAACCTGCTGGCACACCACGAGAGCCGCGTGCCACGCCTCGGCCCGCGCTACACAACCCAACTTGACGAACGCCTTGACATGCGCAACAACGTGTTCTACAACTGGGCCGGCAACGGATGCTACGGCGGCGAGGCCATGAACGTGAACATAGTTAACAACTACTACAAGCCAGGCCCCGGCACGGAAAAGCGCAGCCCCACAATACAGCGCCGCATTGCAGGCATCGGGGTGCGCACCAACGAATACATACAGAACTATCCCGACTACGCACCGACGCTGCACGTATGGGGCAAGTTCTACATAGACGGCAACGTGAACACGAAGTATGACGACGTTACAAACGACAACTGGACATACGGCGTGTATAACCAAATCAGCAGTTCCGACAACGACAACACCTTTACACAGGCTACACGCGACACGATGCGTATCGACGAGCCGATAGAGTTCGTACATGTAACGACCCACTCTGCCGCCGACGCCTACGCCCGTGTACTGTCATACGCCGGATGCAGCAAGGTTAGGGACTCTTACGACGAATTCATTATCAACGAAACCGAAAAAGGACTGGCCACATATACCGGCGACGGATATGAGGATGACGGCAGACACCGCGACAACAACCCCGGCATGATAAACTCGCAGGAGGACAACCGACCGGACGACGCTCCTGCCGACTGGAGCGCATGGCCTGAGCTGACATATACACCGGGCACAGTGGCTACCGACACTGACGGCGACGGCATGCCTGACGCATGGGAGACGGAGAACGGTCTTGACCCGAACAACGCTGCCGACGGCACAGAAACCGGCGACAACGGCTACACCAACCTTGAGAACTACCTCAACAGCCTTGTGGCCGACATTACCGAAGGCCAGCTTGAAGGAGGCGAAGTGATGGGCATCGACCGCTACGTTGGCGACGACCCCGTGGCAACTGAATACGAACTGTCACCGATAACATACGACTATACGGACGAGAACGGAGACTGGCTGTTCACCAACGGCTTCAGCATAACGCCGGCATCAGGAGATTACTCTACGGGCAACGACTGTGGCATATCAGGCATCAAGTTCTCACGCAACCGCGACTATACGATAAACATTCCTGACGGCATTGAGATTGTACGTTTGAGCATTACGGGCTACAGCAATGGTGACGGACAAACCTCATACTTATCAGACCTCGGCAACCAAAGCTTTTCCAATACAGACTACACCTTCCCCGCACGTGACAGCGGCCAAAATGCAGTCACACACAGTATAACCTTAGTCGAACCAACCACCGAGAGCCTGCGCTTCCGCGTAGAAGGTGACGGCCAAGTTGTATGGATTATCACGCTGTACCCCGACACCCCGGCAGGCATCAACGAAGTGACAACGGAAAAGAAGCCGGGCAACGGCCGCATATACAACCTGCAAGGCATGGAGGTGAAAGAGCCGCTTGCTCCGGGCATATACATACGCGACGGCAAGAAATTCATTAAAAAGTGAAAAGGTGATGGAAAGGTGAAAAGCCTTTACACCGTCAAAACAAGACACTTTCGCCGTCAAGGCAAAACGCAAGAGCCGTCCAAACGGGTTGTTTGGACGGCTCTTATTATGTCAATGCCAACACAATGTTTGAGGTTATGAGGTTATACGGTTATGAGGTTGTGAGGTTGTGAGGTTATAGGGTTATACGGTTATGAGGTAAACATTAAAACCTTACACCATATAACCGCATAACCCCATAACCGCAAATTAATATTTTTTACCACTCATCCGATAAATATTCGCGAAATATTTAATACTTTTGCAGCGCAAATCAGAGTTTTCTGATAGGGAGATTACATTACCTTGGCAATTCGGCTGAAGCCAAAAGCTTCTAAACGGCTGAAAGTAATGGGACGGCTCTTCTCCCCTCACAACGATTAAACCATTTTTATTTACTGCGTCCCGTCTTGCAGGAATGATTAACAACGGCAAGCCAGCCTATTGGCGCTTGCCATGATAATTGTTCTATGCCAAGACAGGTATCATCATTATCCGGCCTGACGCGCTGGCCACGACACGCGCATACACACAGGCTTTACACCCGGACTCATGTGAGTCCGGGACAATATCCTCATGCACATAGCCATCGGGCGTGCCGCTTGCAATATCCGTCCCGTTCATCCAATCCCGGATTTACGCTTAACAACCAATAAAAAACACAACAAGATGAAAAGAAGTTATTTATTAATCATGGCCTTGATGCTGGTATGCACGGCAATCGGATTTGTATCCTGCAGCGACGACAATGAAGGCGGAACAGGCAACATCGACTTGCCCACACCGCCCTACGAAAGCGTAAGCGGAAAGTATGAAATCACGTCGGCCTCGTCGCCATACGAGAGCATAGAGCTTGGCGCGAGCGGCAACTACATCGTGACGCGCAGCTACGGCGGATACAGCATGACGGCACAGGCCGGCGCGAGAACAAGGAAATCGATGTTGGCAAAGAGCGGCGCAACGACTCGTTCGACGGAGTACGGCGGAATAATCTACGGCACATTCACCGAGACGGGCGAGAACGAGTACGCACTCGACGGCTTCGGCACAATCAAGTTGGAGACCACCGGCGGCGAGGTGACAGGCATCGAGGTGACTACAAACGGCACGACGACAAGCTACACCGCAGAGAAAGCCCCGACGATGGGCGACGACAACATAACCAACGCACGGTGTCGCACATGGAAGGTGGAGAAGGTACGCGACAAATACTTTGACAAGAATACCGGCAAGAAGAGCGACGTAACCGTAACGCCGGAGAACCCGGGCGAGTTCGGCAGCGACATGGGCAAAGAGGTGATGTTCTCAAAGTCGGGCACGTACCTCATAACGCGCCTCGACGGCACCATCGAAATGGCCGAATGGAAATGGAAAGACCGCGGCGCGGGCCAATTTTACTACGCTTGAGAAGGCGACTGGACGGGCGACTACGCCACGATAACCTTCGACGGCAACAGGGCCGTTGTGTATGACAAGTGGGAGGACGAAGAGGGACGCGACGAGTCGTGGACTTACCTCGTGGCCGCAGACGCTCCAGAAACTCCAGACACACCCGGAACCGACCTGCCCGAAGGCCAGTCGCCGCTCGCCAACGTGTTCACCGGCAAGCTGCTCAAACAGATGGGTGGCGACCAGTTCTTCTACGAGAACGGCTACCTGACGAAGATTGTAAACGGCGACGAAACCACCACCTTCCACTACAACTACGCGACAGGCGCGGAAGGGCCTGACGTATATGTAACCATGACAGGCGACGGCGACGACGAATTTGACATAACGCTCAACGAGCAAGGTTTCGCCGAGAAAGTAGTACAGACAAGCCATGACCAATACGGCGACAACGTATATACAAAGACCTTTGAATACGATGCCGACGGACACCTCACGGCCATGAGCGACGACCGCAACGGCCGCCTGTACGACCTGACATGGACTGACGGCGACCTGACAAAGGTACACTGGCTCTCGGACAGCGGCAACGAATACACATACAGCTATACCTACGGCAACCAGCCGAACTCAAACTGCCTGCTGCTCTACTACAAGGTGTATTCCGTAGACATTGACGAAGTGCAGTGCCTGTACTACGCCGGCCTGCTGGGCAAAGCTCCCAAAAACCTGCCTGAAACGGAAACATCGAATAGCGGAACAACAGTAAATTTCATCTGGACTGACAACAGTCTGTTGCTAAGCGACGACAGCAGCGGCGAGCCTACGACGTTCAGCTTTTACGAATAAATAATAAATTCAAATCTCAACTAACACAATGCTATGAAAAAGGCGGTGCGGAACAATGCTTCCGCACCGCCTTTGTTTGTATCAAACATAGGCATAAAAGCGAACAGGTACACGGGAAATGTCAAAGCGAAATGCAAAAGAGCATCTATTACTGCCCCAAAGAGCATGTTTTGCAATGCAAAAGACCGTCTTTTGGCGGCTAAAATGCCGTTAGTTGTATGGGGTTATGGGATTGTGGGGTTTGGGTAGCGTCCGTGCGGATTTGCAATCCGCACTTATAAGATTGTGGATTTGTAATCCACAGAAAATAATATACCTAAACTTTATCGGATTACAAATCCGCTATTGTGCATGCGGCGGATTGCAAATCCGCCGATACGTGATTATGAGGTTATAGGGTTTCAATACTTACCGTAAAACCGTATAACCTCACAACCCCATAACCTAAAACTGCAAATCATCTGTCACTTTGCGGCGTAACACGTTGACCGACAATGCATTAGAGCCTGACAGATAAAGCCGGGCATCTGTCACACCAAGTAGTCACAGACTGGTTTTGTGACTAACCTGACAGATAAGGCTATTGCATCTATCTGCGCATAACAAACTGACTGGCAGCATATTACACCGCAAAATGACAGATGACAGATGATTTGCAGTTTTAACGTGAGTTCGGTATAAGAAAACGATTGAAAAAGTTGTGGGAATGAAATATT
>USHW01000029.1 GCA_900554545.1 uncultured Prevotella sp.
TTGTTGCTCAGGAACTTATAAATAAAGTTAAATCAAAGTGTTGCGGAATTAAGGTAGATGAAAATCGCTTAGACGTAGATTTCTTGTAAAGAAAAGTGAATTTATTTGTAAGAAAAATCCAGAATTAATCATTATTTGCATTTTAATTTAGTAAATTTGCCGCCGGAATAGCGATTTATTAATACAACAGGTGTCGCTGTTGTAACAAATGTTAAGCTGGATGATTAATATTAACCAAATATGTCTTGAATATGAAAAAACTTTTACTCTTGTTGTTGACGGCGGTCTGCGCCGTCACTGCAATGGCGCAGAGTTCTGAAGAAACCGCGCTGGAATTGCAAGGGGGAGAGAATCCTTGGACTCTTGACGCCCCCGGCGGGTATGCCTATTGGTATTATACGCCAGATGGAAACACACTGCTTACGCTTACTCCGTCGGCTGGGTATGTTTCCGTTTACACGTATGACGGCGAAGGTGACGCCGCTACCCAGGTTTCCCTGAGAGGCGTTTACAGGTCGTCTTCGATAAGCACCTACAGTCTGGAAAGCGGCCGGACGTATTACGTACTGGCCGGTGGCAGTGATACGGGTACGCTCACAGCCGAGATGGCTACCGGTGAGAACATTGGCAAGGGCTTGTCGGCTGACGACCCGATGCCCATCGTCGTTGGCGAGGAGGCTTACATGGGTTCGTCCATTGTGGCCGGCAGCAACCTGACATCGTATGCTAAATACACCGCTACTGAAGACGGAGTCCTGCAGCTTACATTGACAACATACGTGCAGGTTTCGGTCAACGGCGGTGCGCCGACATACGCTGAGTCGGTAAGCAGCGGTGAGTATGTTTACAAATTCCCGGTTGAGAACGGCCAGACCTACGACCTTACGTTTACCCACTACGGTCCGTTCATCCTCACGGCGGAGGTGACCCACCCCGTTGAAGACACTTTGGACATGCCTTTCACGCTTGTAGAGGGTGACAACGAGCTGCCTGCCGAGTCCGGCGAATATTGGTACACGTTTACAAATACCAGCACCGGCTATGGCGTTATTAACGGTGGCACGGGACTTAGGGCACAGGTAAAGGTCTACAACAACAAGGCCAACATTGATTACGAACAGACTTATGCAGAGTCGCTACCAGGTAGCTTTGACGTACGTTTCGAACTGCCTTATCCTGGCACTACATATTATATAAGTGTAAATCGTGGAATGAGTGTTGACCAGCCAAGTACATTGACCTTTGCGGTTGAAGACTACAAGCAGGGCGAGAAGGAAGACAACCCGATTGTACTGGAGAGCCTGCCCGCAACAGAAACCACGTCAAATGCAGGAGGAACGTATTATTACGCCGTGGATGTGCCTGCCGGAGAGCATAAGTTCCTCAACGTAGAGGCACTGTCTGAAATAACGAACACAGCAACCTCGGTTGCCGTATATGTGCAGGGCAACAGCTATAACGCTACAAGCGGCAACGCTTCTGTACGCGCGGAGGTGAACGGTGGCACGTCGGGTCAGCGTTATATAATAAGGTGGACGTCTTCAGAGTCGTCGCCGATAGAGTTTACCGCTTCGTTTGAAGACATCAGGCAAGGCGACCTGATAAGCGAACCGCTCGACGCAGTGCTCGGTACAAACGAAATCGATGCCGACGGCACAAGGTATTACAAGTACACTCCCACCAAGAACTGCAAGCTTGTTCTGGCCGGAACGATTGAAATGGCCGTGTCATTCTCCGTGTACAGCTACGGTTATTATACTCCTGTTACAGCGTCGCAGACCGGAGCCGAATACTCGCTTACAGCTACCGAGGGCACTGAGTATTACATACAGATAGACAATGCCAAGGCAGGCGACGAGTTCACTTTGGCGGAGGCCGAGTTTGAACAGGGCGAAACGCGCGACAATCCCGTGATAGTTGAAGACGGAAAGTTCACCTTCGGCGCGGAGACTTACGGCGACTATTGGCTGCAATACACTGCCGACAGGGCCGGAAAGCTTGTCATCGAGAGCGATGTTCCTTATAATTATACTGAAAGAATGCAGTACGGCAGGTCTACGGACAGCTATTTGTCAGACATGGTTATGAGCAGCTATGACGGTAGCACGTCAACAACCGTTTATGGTGCGGAGGTAAGTGTAGCCGCAGGTGATGTGTTCCTTGTCAACTTGAAGATGGCGGCTCCCCACGAAGGATGCGTAATCACATTCACTATAAGGGACTTTGAGGCTGGCGAGTCGGCTTCTACAGCCATCGAACTACAGAAAGACGAGACCGTAGCCGTTCCTTCCGTATCGCGTACAGCGCCTATGTGGTATAAGGTTTCTTTGCCGGAAGCATGCAATATTACCATTACAGCCGACAATTTTATCAGCGGATATTGGTATCAAGGCTTGGAGTCTACTACAGGTTCGGGCGAATACATGACATTCAATTACAGCTATGACGAAGAAACTTACGTAACAACCTACACCTTTACCAAGGAGGTTGCGGCTGCAGGTGATTATTATATAATGATAGACCAGTGCTATGGCAATACCAATATGACATTCACTTCTGACGGAACGTCAGGCATAGGCAGCGTCGGTACAGGCTCTTCAATCAGCGTAAATGGCGGTACTCTCAACATCAATGCCGACAATGCCGACGTCAGGGTGTACACCGTTTCAGGTGCTGCGGTTGTCAGCGAGAAGGTTTCTGGCAGTGCGTCGTTCAGCTTGGACAAAGGCATTTACATTGTTAAAATCAACAATACTGTGAAGAAAGTTATCGTAAAATAGTATCAATACATACGGGCGTTTGTTGTCCCAGCCTTGTCTGGTGGCGGCAAACGCCTTAAAATACTCATTAAACATTCAATACATGAAAATTCTGAAAAAACTTTTGGTGGGCTTGGGCCTGCTGTTGTGTGTGCCGCAAGACGCCGATGCCGTAAAGGCTTATCCGCGTCCTGTCACCATAACGCAGCCCGACGGCACGAAAATCACGGTGAGGATTCACGGTGATGAGAGTTTCCATTACACCACGACAATCGACGGTTTCATGCTCGAAATGGACAAGGCGGGCTTCTTCCGCTATGTCGACTATGACTTCAAGACGGGCAAGAAGACTCTCTCCGCGTTGCGTGCGCGCAACGTAGGCGAACGTACCGCCGAGGAAAAGACGTTCGTTGCCAACCTGAAGGCGGCCACCCTGATTACCGCCGACATGAAGACACGCCGCCCATTGACGCTGAAACAGCCGGGCAGGACGGTGCGGCCATGGCTTGAAAAACAACCGGCGGCAAAGGCGAATGCCGCCAACGCCGCGGCGGCGAGAACCGTTAGCGGCGACTGCGAGTATCTTGTAATACTCGTGAATTTCGCCGACAGCACGTTCAAGTACAAGAATGAAGACTTTGAAACATGGCTCAACGAGCCGGGCTACAGCACAAACGGCGGTACCGGCAGCGTTAAAGACTACTGGAGGGACAATTCAATGGGGCAGTTTGTGCCCAACTTCACGGTGGTAGGGCCTTACACTTTGTCCAAGCCTCTGGTTGCATACGCAGGGAATGCGGAAGACACCGGCGAGGACATAGACCCCCGTTCTATGATAAAGGAGGCCTGCCAGCTGGCCAAGGGGGCCAATCCCGGCCTTGATTTCAGCAAGTTTGACAACGACGGCGACGGCGTTGTTGACAACTGTTATGTAATATACGCGGGCTACAGCGAGGCCAGCACGGCCAACCCTAATGACATGTGGCCACACAGCTGGACGATGGGTGACGATGTGTTCGAGATTGACGGAGTGAAGATAGACGAATACTCATGCTCCGCCGAGCTTGTGGGCATGCCCGGAGCGCCGGCTGTGCCGACGATGGACGGCATCGGAACGTTCACCCACGAGTTCGGACACATTCTCGGCCTGAAGGACATGTATGACACCGACGATTATACAAACGGCTACGGAGTTGACCCGGGCGCGTACAGCCTGTACGCTTCTGGCAGTTACAACAACGACAGCCGCACGCCTCCCTGCCTGATGGCTTTCGAGCGTTTGCAGATGGGATGGGCAAAGGAAGGCACCGACATAGTTGAGCTGAAAAACGCCGAGGACGTGACGCTCGACAATGTCGCGACAAACAAGGCGAGATACATCAACGCACAGCCCGACCGCGAACCCGGCACGGGTTACGAGTGGTTTGTGCTTGAAAACAGGCAGAAGACCGGCTGGGACTCGTACATACCGGCTCACGGACTGCTTATATACCACTATGACTATACACAGGAAATGGTGGACGAGTACTGGAGCGTGAACGGTCCCAACAACAACGCAAACCACCGCTGCATGTACATCAAGGCGGCCGACGGCGTTGACGACGAGAACTCGCGTGCCGGAGACACATATCCAGGAACAAGTGCGAACACCGAGTTTACCGACACTTCTACACCAAACTCTTTGAACTGGAGCAACGAGCCGGTAAACGTGCCCGTGACGAACATCATCGAGCAGGACGGCATCATACGTTTCCAGGTAGGCGGAGGCACATCGACATGGGACTTCGTGAAGACTAACGTGCCGACGGACATACGCGACGTGTCGGCTACTTTCACAGCGGAGATGAGCGGAAACACGGCGGAAGTGACCGAGACAGGTTTCTGCTGGTCGCTCGAGGAGAACCCGACGGTAGAGGGAGAGCACAAGACTGCGGCTATGGCTGACGGCAAGTTCAGCGCAGCCGTTGACAACCTGCAGCCCGGAAGCAACTACAACGTAAGGGCATACGCAAGGATGAGCGACGGTACTGTTAATTACGGCTCGGCGATATTGTTCACAACCGAGTGTGCAACGGCATCAGCTCCGTTCATCGCCGACTTCCTGTCATGGACTAACGGGCAGCCCGACTGCTGGCAGATTGTAGACCGCAACGGCGACGGCACAACGTGGATTCTCGACGAGAGCACCGGCGGACTGGTTTACCAGTTCAACTACTGGAACAACGCCGACGACTGGCTTATAAGCAAGAGGCGCATACACGTGCCGGAGAACGCGGTGCTGTTCTTCTCGCGCGGCGTGGCTGAGACAACCACCGTTGAGGATTTGGAAATCTATGTGTCAACCAAGACGAGCGACATCGACGACTTCTACCTTTATGAAAGGCTGTCGTTCGCCGATTATTTCGGCGAGCAGCACATAGAGGAAGTTGACCTTAGCCGCTTTGCCGGACAGGATATTTACATCGCTTTCAGGTGCTGTTCGGAGAAGCTTCAGACCAACCTGTGGATTTGGAACGTAGCAGTTACCGAGAAACTGCCGGCTCCTACCATCACCACGTTTGACCAGACCGCTCCCGACCAGCTGTTTGTAGAGTGGACGCCGGTGGAAAAGGCCAAGAACTATTACCTGTATTTCGGCAAGGAAACCGACGAGCCTAACGAGGTTCTGGTGTTCGCCCCGATGTCGTTCTTCGAGAAAGTTGAGGGCGACGTGCAGCTGAGCACAGGTTCGATGCTCTTCACCGGCGACGCTACCGTTGAGCTTAGGGAATTCCCCGAAGGCATAACCGACCTTAAATTCATGCTCACGACGTCAGGCCCAACCGGCACTTCAACCCTGCTTGTAGAGGGAACAAAGGACGGCACAACGTGGACAAGCGTAGGCCAGAGGCTTACTCTTAGCGAATATGACAACGAGGGACAGGAGTGCGACTGGCTTGCCTATGTGCAAGACCAGGGCTTCAAGAAGCTGCGCTTCAGGTTCACACACGGCGGACGCAACGGACGCGTGAGGTATCTTACGCTCGGCTATACCGACGGAAAGATTATCGAAGACCTTTCTGCTGGCGGAACATGGGATGAAGAAACGGGAGTACTTCATACTTCGATGGTAATCAATGCAGTGACTCCCGGTGAGTTTAACAATGGACGTTATGTGGTATGGGTGGCTTCCGGCGACGGAAACTTCTTCTACGACCAGTCGGAGAACGCTTACTACGAGTACGGCGGCCCGTCGTCGATAACCGAAACAATCGGCGAGTCGGGCATAAGCGTCACAGTGGGCGAGGGCTATTTAGGCATAGACGGCCTTAAGCCGGGCTACCGCATCACGTGCGCTTCGCCTTCGGGCGCCCTGCTTTACAGCGGCGAGGCCGACGGCCAGCACGCCGACATCAGGCTTGACGGCCAGCGCGGCATCGTGCTCGTAAGCATTGAAGGCGACGGCCAGACATACCGTACAAAGGTGATAGTAAGATAAAATGCCACAGGCAATGTCCTCATGGCAGACGCCCGGCAGGGCGGCATGAAGCAGGCGGAAATGTAAAAGACGGCCTTTTGCAAGGCGAAAGGCCACCTTTCACCGCCTGAAACACGGCCTTTTGCAGGCTAAAAGACGGTCTTTTGCAAAGCTATACGCAACCTGTTGACAGTCAGGCAGTTATGCTAAGGCGGCAAAACGCCGCCAACTGGCATGCAAGGACAACGCCGAATAAACAAAAGATAACAACAAAACAATGAAAATAAGGAAATACATCTTGTCGTTAGTGGCGGCAGCCGGGTGCGCCGTCTGCGTGGCCGCGATAGCCGACGGGCGCAATGACGACAAACAGGAGAAAGTGAAGCCGGCGGAAAACATGCCCGCCAAGGTCGACACGCAGCGGTCGCCCTATTCGCTGATTAACCTTGCAGGCAGCGAGGACGGCATACCTTACGGCCTCCGCCTGATGGAGGTCGACAACAAGGATGTGTCGCTAAGCTGGAATACTCCCGAGGCCACGGACGGCTATTGGGACGACTTCGAGACGCACGACGACTTCGTAATCAACTCGCCCGGCAGTGTCGGCTGGCAGTATATCGACGCCGACAACGCGAGGACGTACACGTGGCAGGCCTGCACCTTCCCCAATATGGGACAGAAGATGGCCTTCATCGTGATGAACCCGTCGATGACATCGCCGGCGACAGACACCAACCCTAACTATAAACCATTCTCGGGCAATAAGATGCTGGTTGACTTCTGCGCGGCAGACGTGCCAAACAACGACTTCATAATATCGCCTGAACTCAACTTCTCGAGCGACTTCAAAATCAGCTTCCGCGCACGAAGCTACAATGACGTTTATGCGCTTGAGCGCATCCGCGTGGGCTATTCTACCACTGGCATAAGCCCGTCAAACTTCACATGGGTGCAAGGAGGCGACTACGTTGAGCTTCCGGCAGAGTGGAACTTGTATGAATACGAGATACCCCAGGAGGCCAAGTATGTTACCATCAACTGCGTATCTGACGATGCCTTCATGCTGCTCATCGACGACATCTTCGTCGGTACGAATGAAGTACGCCCGGGCGTGATGCCGATGAAAGCTCCTGCCGCCGTGGCGAAGCTCACCGGCTTCAACATATACCGTGACGACACAAAGGTTAACCAGGAACCTGTCACCGAGGTGAGATACACCGATACGGTTGACGACTACGGCACATACAGCTACACGGTGACCGCCGTTTATTCTGACGGCAGCGAGTCGGAGAAGTCTGACGCGTTGCAGGTTGAAGTGCCTGACATCAGGCTTCTGCCTTTTGAGGACGACTTCGAGACATGGACTTTGGCCGAAGACAAGTGGAGCACGATGAACGGCGACGCATACGACGTGAACAACTGGAGAATAGACTACTATGCTACTGGACTTGTTGATCCGTGCGCCACGTTCAGATATTCAAATCTGGCGAACTACGACCAGTCGCTTGTCACACGTGAACTGAACACCGTAAACAAGGCCGCCACCTACCTGCGCTTCAACCTGAAACTGCAGAATGAACGCCACGAGAACGACGACTACCTTGCAGTGGAAGTGACAAGCGACGGCGGAAAGACGTGGAAGAACGTTGCGACGTTTGACAACAAGCAGGGCGCATTCGACTGGAAAGTATGCCAGTACAACATCGGCGGCCTGCTCGACAGCAACCTTTTCCGTATCCGTTTCCGTGCTTACGGCGCCATTTCGACATATATCGACTACTGGTATGTTGACGACATAAAGGTTTGGAACCCTGAATGGACAACGGCAACGCTCACCGTAATGTCGGCCGACGGAGCTGTTGCAGGCTGCCCCGTGACGCTTACAGGCAATTCGGGAGGCGTGTACACAGCCACCACCGGCGATGACGGCAAGGTCGTATTCGATGAAATCGAGGACGACACATACGCCGTGTCAATCGTGAACGACGGCTACAACATTTACGAAGGGGAGTGGACCGTAAGCAAAGATGGTGAAAACGCATTCACCGCTAAGCTTAAACGGCCTGTTATGACATTGTCGTCAACCGACGTGGCAGCCGAAATCGCGGCTGAAAGCAGCATCGAGAAGACCGTCACATTGAGCAATACCGGCGACGGCCCGATGACCTGGTATCTCAACACCAAGCCCGAAGCGGGCAGCGGCGACGCATCGCGTCTTTGGGAAATACAGGGCTCTTTCACCGCGTCCGGCGACCTTCAGTCGTGCGTTGCGTTTGACGGCGAGAACTATTACACCAGCTCTTCAATCGAACTTGGCGAGTTCTGGAAGTATGACAAGAACGGAACGCTCGTTGAACGCTTCCGTCTGCCCGACATGTACTTCCCCATTTACGACCTCACTTTCGACGGACGTTACTTCTACGGAAGCGACGGTACAAACCGCGTGTTCAAGTTAGACTTCTACAACAAGCGTGTGGCAGACATCATTACGGTTGATGCCGAGCCGGGTCTGGAAATCACCCACTGCTGCTACGACCCCGACCTTGGCGGCCTTTGGATTGGCGGATGGAATACGTTGGGGCTTATCAGCATGACAGGAAAAATAATGGTGTCGGTTGAGAACTTTGACGAAAACACAACGCTTTCGGTCATTGGTTCTGCCTATGACAATGTTACGCCCGGCGGCCCTTACCTTTGGCTGGCCGACGGATCGTCGTCTGAAACCATGATTGACCGCGTTGCGATATATCAGTACAATATTAATGAAGCACGCCTTACTGGCGTAAGCCATCTCGCAACCGACGTTCCGGGTTACAAAATCGGCGATGCCTCAACAGGAGTGAATAGGATTGGCGGTCTGTCGTCGTCGTTTGACATCAAGGAGGGCACGCTTACGCTAACCGGAGTGTTGCAGCAGTCGCCGGGATTAATCTTCAACTACACTCTGTGTGAAATAGGAGAATGGGTTGAAATGTCGCCAAAGCACGGCACGCTTCAGCCCGGTGACAGCCAGGACATCACTTTCGGCTTCAATTCAGTTAACGCAAAGAAGGGTGACAAGTTTGAGACTACAGCTGAAATACTGACCGTTCCCGAACTTGGAGAGCAGTCATTGGCTGTAAGTATGGACGTTAATGCCGATGCAGCGTCGCCGCGTCCTGTAGAGCTTAAGGCCGAACCGGGACAGGCTTCGGTACAGCTTACATGGAAACCGGGCGACGAAAGCCGTGCACCGATGGGTTACAATGTTTACCGTGACGGCACGAAAGTGAACACTGAAGCCGTTACAGAGGCGGCGTTCACGGACGACAAGCTTGTTTACGGAGAGTATTATTATAAGGTGACGGCCGTTTATGACGGTGGTGAAGAGTCGCTCCCGTCAGACTCCGTGGCAGCTTTCGTAAAGCAGGGCGCGCAGTATTACGCTCCGCTTGAGCCTGCCGCAGTGGTTGAAGGCAACAATAACGTCAACCTGACGTGGAAATCTCCGCTTGTAAATGCTGGCGAGAGCAACAGCGTATCATGGTCAACCGGCGTATATGCTGATGCAATGGGCGTTGCCGACGGTGGCACTTTCTATGCCGCTTCGGATTGGACTGCCGAAGACCTTGTGCCTTACCGCAACAAGCGTGTGTCGTCAGTGTCGGTACAACTCGTCAACCCTTGCTCGTATCTTAGACTGTTCGTGTATAAGGACGGAGAAAGTGTTTATTCGAAAACGTACAACGGCAACATCTTGTATGACGGCACATATACCGACGTAACCATTGACGAGCCGCTCCTCATTGAGCCGGGTGCGGAGTACAGGTTTGCCTTCCAGCTGCAGAATGCGCAAGGCATAAAGCCGTTGGGAATGGACGCCAGCCAGGCAGTTGACGGCAAGGGCAACCTCCTGTCGATAGACGGAGAGACATGGTTCCCGGCTTCTTACCAAGGCATCGCCGGCAACTTCAACATAAAGATTGACGTTGTTCCTGATGAAAGCATGGTCGAAGAGGCTCCTTCAGGCTACAATGTGTACCGCGACGGAGAGAAGGTTAATGACAAACCCGTTACAGCCACGAGCTATACTGACGTTGTAAGCGAGTCTGGAACTCACGAGTACACCTTAACGTCGGTTTATTCTGATGGCGGAGAGTCGGCTGAAAGCGAGAGCGTAAGCGTTGAGATAGTCGGCATATACGGTCCTTACGCACCTTCTGCGATTGATGCGGACGTGCACATCAACAGGGATGTAACTCTGCGCTGGGACTATCCGACGGACGGCACGCATACATTGAAGGCTGACATCACGACCCGTCCGGTGACGGTAGACGACAACATGCCCGAATATGTCAATTCTTTCACCGGCCATGACGAGGGTGTTGAGATGGGTATAGCGTCAGACAACAACTTCATCTACACCTCGACTTACTCTAAGGACGGTTATGTGAACAAGTACTCGATGGACGGAGAGTACATCGAAAGCTTTACAATAGACGGCATCGAGGGAATAAGGAACATCGTTTACGATGGCACCGACTTCTATGTAGGCGATTACAGCACCAACATTTACAAGGTTGACATGGAGGCGCACATGGTTCTTGCCACGATGACCATTTCCGAGTTCTCTCGCCATCTGGCATACATCCCCGAGCTTGACGGCGGCAACGGCGGCTTCGAGGTTGGCGACTGGGAGACCAGTATCTATGTAAGGAAGGACGGAAGCAAGATTGGCAACGGGCCTACTTTGCTCGGAGCGAGCGGCACGGCATATAATGACGGCCTGCTGTATGCCTTCGAACAGGGCGGTGACAATACCCGTACAATAGGCATATACGACTTCGCGACTTCTCAACGGGTGGGCAGCATCGACGTGACTGCTTACTCCGAGATAACAGGAATATCAACAGCTTCGGCCGGAGGTATGTCTGTTGTGTCGCGTCCCGACGGTTCTAAGTTCCTTGCCTTGGCGCTGCAACGCCAGGACGACAACACCAAGTTCGCATTCATCGAGCTTGAAGGCGTAAGCGGAGTGACGGGCTATAACGTCTACCGCAACGGCGAGCAGGTGAACGACGAACCGCTGACACGCCGCTATTTTGCGGAAAGTCTTGACAATGAAGGCTCTTACAAGTATGAAATCGAGACGGTTTATATTGACGGAAGCAAGTCTGACAGCCGTGCAACAGTAGACATACAAATCCAGCCCAAGGGCACGGCAGAAGTGCCAGAATATGTCAAGGCCGTGCAGTCTACCTACGGCTACAACGTTCTCCTGTCGTTTGTAGACCCGCAGATGAATGAAGGCGCTGAGGTGGCCGAAGGCTTCGAGAACGCCGAACTGCAAGCTCCCGTAAACATAAACGGATGGGGCAACACCGGCAACGCATGGACGGCGACATCCGACTATGCATACGAGGGCACGAAGGCGATTACCGCCGACGAGGACGCCGAGGCCACAATCATCATCCCTGTGAACGGAAGCACGCACCTGAAGATGGCCGTACGCAACGCTGACGACCACAACGGGCACGGCTCGCTGACGCTCTTGCGCTCAATCGGCGGCACCGATGAGGCCGACTTCATACGCATGAACGTATATCAGACCAACGAGGCTTGGAGCGAGGTTGAGGCGGAGATACCCGCCGGAACGTCGTACATCGCAGTAAGGAAAGATGCCGGCGTAGCTCCGCAATTTGTCGATGCTATACGCTTGTTCTCGTCTGAACCCGAGCAGACGGTCTATGCTTACGACATATTCCGCAACGACGAGCAAATCAACGACGAGCCTGTGCAGGGCATAAGCTACATTGACCGCAACCTGCTGCCCGGCCACTATGACTACCAGGTGCGCCTTACCACGATGACGGCAGCAGTCAGCGACCTGTCAGAAAAGGTCGGCATCGACCTCGACTATGACAACGGCGGACTTGCACCGACCGGACTTACAGCCGGATTTGAGCCTGACGGCAACGTGAAGCTTAGCTGGCAGTTCCCGGCACTTGGCGAACCGATTTACCTGCGCTGGCACGACGGCAACAGCTATGACGCCGGAGGACTGTCGAGTGGAGGCGCGTTCTACGCCGGAGCACGCTGGTATGCCGACGATTTGAAGGACTATGAGGAGCTGTCGCTTACCGATGTCGAGTTCTACATCAACCAGGTACCCGACGCACTGTTCATCCTCATCTATGAGGGCAACACCCTCGTGCGTCAGCAGTATGTGCCAACGATGCGCCAGTATTCGTTCAACAACGTCAAGCTTGACGAGCCTCTCGCCGTTGACCCGTCGAAAGACCTGCTCGTGGCTCTTTACATAGAGCACAACGAAATCACCGCTCCGCTCGGCTACGACCGTGGCCCGGCAAACAGCGGAAGGGGCAACCTCTATTCTAACGACGGAGTGACTTGGGGACTGCTTAACGATTCTGAAACAGGCATAGACGCCAACTGGAACATCTCGATAGGCTTGAGTGCCTACTCGAACGTTCCGCTTGAGCCTGCAAAGGCAATGAGCAAGACACGCAAGACGTTTGCTCCAAAGGCTTTGCCGGCCGGCAGCAAGCTCGTGGCAGTGCCTGTAGGAGTTGAGGCTACGTCGCAGAAAAACGCGTTCATGGGCTACAACGTTTACCGCAACCGCGAGCGTCTTAACACGGAAACTGTGACGGAAACGACCTACATCGACGACACTCCGATTGACAACAAGTATCTTGAATATCAGGTATCGGCCATCTATTCGGTATCGGGCGAGAAGTATTCTGCCCCCGTTACGCTCACTGCAACCGGCATAAACGGCGTTGAGAGCGAGAACGGCCTGCGTGTAGAGGCGGACGATGACGAAATCAAGGTGTACGGCCTGAAGCCCGGAACAGCAGTCACTTTGTATGACGTTAACGGAGCGGTGCTCTACAGCGGCAAGTCAGCCGACACGTATGTACATGTAATCCCGGCAGCGGCCATCGCCGACGGAACGTACATCGTCAAGGCCGGAAACGACGCCGTGAAGTTTGTAAAGGACGCAAGATAACGGCAATGACTGAACACTGAATTTACACCCGTTGAACGGTGTCTTTATAAAAGGCCGTCTTTCGCATTGTGAAAGGCGGCCTTTTAGCGTCTAAAACATGGCCTTTTGCAAGGTAAAAGACGGCCTTTTGGAAACCCATCCAAATCAGAACTGATACCCACCCCAACCCTCCCGAAGGGAGGGAGCTTGATTACCTGCTTTTAATTGGTTGCAAATGGGGGACTTGGTAATTGTCATGCACGTTTCAATTCAGCATCTGTTGTGTACGTGATTTCGGCATAAGCATGTATTTCTTCATTGGTTTAACGCTCGCTTTCAGTTCCTCGGCCGGACGAATTGATTGTATGTATTTGTTTTTTCTCCGTTAAAGTTTGTACCTTTGCACCCCGTATTTGACTTTATATACAGATGAGTGCGAAAGTAAAAGGTTTTATGTACGGCGTGGCTACGTCGGTTACGTTCGGTCTAATTCCGCTGTTCACGCTGCCGTTGATGCAGAAGGGCATGGCGTCAGACTCCATATTGTTTTACCGCTTCATTACGGCTACGGCGGCGTTGGCTCTGATGATGATTGTAAAGAAGGAGTCGTTCAGGGTAAGCTGGCGCGACTTGGCGGTAATCGTGTTGCTGGCGGTGTTCTACACAGCCTCATCGATGTTCCTGCTTTACGGTTACGAGGCTATGGGTGCAGGCGTTGCCACGACGCTCCACTTCACTTATCCCGTATTCGTAACGCTGCTGATGTTCGCACTTTTCAGGGAAAAGGCGTCGTGGGTGACGTGGACTGCCGTTGTGCTGGCCATCGCCGGAGTGGCCAAGCTGTCGCTCAACGGCACGGAACTGAAGCTCGACCCTGTCGGGGTAGGCGTGGTGCTGCTTTCCGCCGTGGGGTATGCAAGCTATATAATAGCCGTTAACAAGTCGCGCGTAAGGGATATGCACAGCCGCAAGCTGGCGTTTTACGTCTTTGTGTTCACCACGCTGATGTTCGCCGTAAAGAACGGTCTTGGCGGCGGGGTACAGCCTTTGCCCGACGCAGTGTCGGCGGTCAACGTGGTGTTGCTGGCCGTTGCGCCCACCGTTATATCAAACATTACGCTGCTGCTGGCCGTGCACAACATCGGCGGTACGCTGACTTCAATCCTCGGTGCGCTTGAGCCTGTCACGGCGGTGTGCATCGGTGCTATGGTGTTCGGTGAGGAGTTTACGTTGAGCGAGGCCGTAGGGATAACGCTCATATTGGTGGCTGTCGTCCTGGTTATACTCAACCGCAGCATAAAAGAAAACCTTACGCAGCTGCTCAAGCGCATAAGGCCGAGGCATCCGTAGTTTTTTAGTAGACGAGTTGACAAGGAACGAGTTGACAAGGAACGAGTTGACAAGGGACGAGTAGACAAGGGACGAGCAGACAAGAGGATACTTTAGTTGATTAGCAACGCAAATCCCCTTGTCTGCTCGTCCCTCGTCTACTTGTCCCTTGTCCCTCGTTGACTACTCAATGAATTTGCTCAATTCATCCAACGCTGGAAGTGCTTTTCCCGTCTCGTTGTCAAACAGGCCGCGGTTAAGCCAACTTTTTACGACTGTTGCGCCCGACTCGTTCTCTTCCGGGAACCACCAGAACAGGCCGGTAACGTTGTCGTGGCTGTTGAGCATTGTAACGAGTTCTTCGGTGAACTTGCGCTGCCCTTCCGCGCTGATGGGGTAGAGTTCTGCGTAGCGGTTGGGGTCAGGCTCCCACTTGTCGTTCTTGTGTGAGTAGTAGAACGCGGCTTCTACAATCATCACCGGCTTGTTGAACTCGGTCTTGATACTGTCGAGAACAACGCCGAGGTGCTTTATTGTGCCGTGCCACATGGGGTAATAACTCAGTCCGATGACATCATAGTCGAGCTTTCCTTTTTTCAGTTTGTCATAATATCCTTCAGTGGCGAGCCAGTCTTGGGCGTGTTCCGTGTGTATTATGATTTGCGCCTTGGGGCAAACCTCGCGGCAAGCCTTCACCCCGGCGCGCAGGAATGTCAGCAAAGTGTCCCAGTTGTCGTCTTTGACAGGGTCTACTTTTCCCGTTGGCCAGAGCGTCCCGAAAGTGATTTCGTTGCCCACTTGGATGAAGTCGGGCATAGCGTTTTCCTTCTTCAATGTCTCCAATGCTGTCCGGGTGTGGCTGTAAACGGAATCGGTGAGCATCCTGATTTGTTCGTCGCGGCTTTTGCCTTCGATGGCTTTAGCCCATGCGTGCGGCGTGAATTGCTTTCCCGGGTCGGCCCATGTGTCGGAGTAATGGAAGTCAAGCATCAGCTTGAAGCCGTGTTCCTTGATTTGCTTGCACAGGCTTACGACATACGGCAGGTCTTGGCAAACGCCTTCGTCCTTGTTGTCTTGGGGCGCGTTGGCCGGGTCAACGAACAGTCGGACGCGCATGGCGTTCCATCCAGACTGCTTGAAAATCTTGTACGGGCATGTCGTTTTGCCGTCTTGGTCCTTATACTCTGTTCCGTTTTGCCGGTAAGTTGGCAGCAGCGAGATGTCTCCGCCTAAGTATTTTTGTGCCTGGATTGTGATGCCGGCGATAAGCGCGGATAAAACAATAAAAAGTTTTTTCATGATAATTTGCGGTTAGTTTGTTTTCCTTTAGTGATTTTATTTCAGCATAATGCCTGTGTATATCCTGCCCGATGCTGTGCCGAGGCGGCGTGCGGAGAAGTAGTCGGAGCTGCTGGAGAATGTGCAGACCGGTGAGACTGTTATGTTTTCGGGCTGCAAGCCTGAGAGGACAAGTTGCCGCCTGTTGCATTCTTTAAGGTCGATGTGCCATTTTTCTTTGCGCAGGCTGATGGCTCCCATGTCGAAACCGGCGGCGGAGAACTCGTCATACACCTCGTCGCCAACTTCAAAAGCGTCAAGTGATATGCCCGGGCCGATAGCAGCCAGCAGCTTGTCGGGGTGCGAACCGTAAGCTATATGCATTGCACTTACCGCTTTTTGCACGATGAGCTGCACTGTGCTGCGCCATCCGGCATGTACGGCGGCTGATGCGTTGTGCTCAGGGTCGTAAATGATAATGGGAATACAGTCGGCCGTTGATACTCCGATGCAAATGTTTCTGACGTCGGTTATCAGCGCGTCAACGCCTTCAAGCACCATGCTCTTGACCGTTTCAGGAAGCGGAAGGAAGTCTTTTGCTATTTGTCTCACCTCGTTGCCGTGCGTCTGATGCGGCATGATGATGGCATTTGGGCTTATTCCGAGCGTCCGGCCAAGAGCTTCAAGGTTACGGTTGACGCACTCTTCATCGTCACCGCAGTACCTGTTGATGTTGAATTCGCCGTATGCGCCTTGGCTGAAGCCGCCGTGGCGCGTTGTGCTGAACGCCGTGACAGACTGCGATAGGTTGTAAAAAGAAAGTATGGGTTGTGGCATAAGGCATGGGGTTGGCATGAGGTTGACAGGCAAAACGGCCTGCCAACCTCAGTGCTTGTCAGTCTTTCTCGTCGTCAATGTCGAAATACTCTACATCGTCAACGTCTTCAATTTCGTCTTCGTCGATAAATTCTATCTCATCCTCTCCTTCAACACGCAGCTCTTCCGGCAGTGTATAGAGGTCTTTGTCGCGGTGGATGAGTGTGTCTTCGGCCGTTATGGCCTTTAGTTTGTTGCTCTCGCTGTTCAGCTCACGCCAGAGAACGTCTTTAAGTTCGTTGAGCCCTTGGCCTGTAACGGCGGAGATGAACACCACGGGAATGTCGTCGGGAGTTGTTTCTTTAAGCATTCCAATCAGCTCTTCGTCAAGCAAGTCGCATTTTGTTACGGCGAGAACGCGGTGCTTGTCGAGCATTTCGGGGTTGAAGTTTTTTAGCTCATTGAGCAGTACCTCGTATTCTTTCTTTATGTCGTCAGTGTCGCCGGGAACCATAAACAGCAGCAAGGAGTTGCGTTCGATGTGGCGTAGGAAGCGCAGACCGAGTCCGCGCCCTTCGCTCGCTCCTTCGATTATTCCCGGAATGTCGGCCATGACGAATGACTGTCGGTCATGGTAACTCACTATGCCAAGCGACGGTTCGAGCGTGGTGAACGGATAGTTCGCTATTTTCGGACGTGCGCTTGACAGCGCCGAAAGCAGCGTACTCTTGCCTGCGTTCGGGAAACCTACCAGTCCGACGTCGGCAAGCAGCTTCAGTTCGAGAATGATTGTCATTTCTTCCATCGGCTCTCCCGGCTGTGCGAAGCGCGGTGCCTGGTTGGTGGCAGTGCGGAACTGGAAGTTGCCAAGACCGCCGCGTCCGCCTTTCAGCAGCAGCACTTCTTGCCCGTCGTAGGTCACGTCGCATACGTATTTGCCCGTTTCGGCGTTATATACTACGGTTCCGCACGGCACGTCAATGTAGACGTCCTTTCCGTCGGTGCCGTGGCATTTGGCCTTTCCGCCGTTGCCCCCGTGCTCGGCGTATATGTGGCGTTGGTATTTAAGGTGAAGCAGAGTCCAATAGTTGTGGTTGCCGCGCAGGTAAACGCTGCCGCCTTTGCCGCCGTCACCGCCGTCGGGACCTCCGTTGGGCTGGTATTTGGCGTGTCGTAGGTGCATGGAGCCGCGTCCGCCTTTTCCAGAGCGGCAGTAAATCTTAACGTAGTCTACAAAGTTGGATTCTGGCATAGTGAAGGGGTTTAAGAGTAAAGAGTTAAGAACTAAGAGTTAAGAAAACCGTTTTGCAGTTGATGTATGGAAAAGCATATTTTCTTAACTCTTAATTCTTAACTCTTAATTATTGGGATTAAATGTTGTCTATTACGTTGCAGATGTCTGCGAAAATGCGGTCAAGTTCTCCGAGTCCGTTAATATGATGGTGCAGGTTCTCTTTCTTGTACCATTCTATCAGCGGTGCAGTCTGGTTGTGGTACACGTCGAGACGCTTCTTGATTGTTTCTTCGTTGTCGTCTGAACGTCCGCTTTCCTGTCCGCGTTTGATGAGTCGTGTCATGAGTTCTTCTTCGGGAACGTCAAGCTCTATCATTGCAGCCACCTTGTGTCCACGCTGGTCGAGCATCTTCTTCAATGCTTCCGCTTGCGGTATTGTGCGGGGGAAACCGTCGAAGATAACACCCTTATGTTCTTTTCCGAAGCTGTCGTAAACGCTTGCGAGGATGTCTATCATAAGTTCGTCAGGGATAAGCTGGCCTTTGTCTATATACTGTTTGGCCGTCTTACCGAGTTCTGTCTCGTTCTTGATTTCGTTGCGCAGTACGTCGCCGGTCGAGATATGGCCGAGACCGTACTTTTTAATCATCAAATCGCTTTGCGTGCCCTTTCCTGAACCGGGCGCGCCGAAAATAACAATATTCTTCATCTTAGAGTTTGATATGGTATGTTTGTCTTGTTATTCTTCAACCAAGGTATAGATATTCCGCAGGTTGCGGCCTTGCTGGTCGTAATCAAGTCCGTAGCCGACGATGAAGTCGTTGGGTATCTTCATTGCCACATATTCAATGTCAAGCTCGACTTTGAGCTTTTCTGGTTTAAGCAACAGCGTGCATATATGTATTGACGCAGGGTTGCGTGTTCCTAATGACTCCAGCATCCGTTTCATTGTCAGTCCCGACTCGACAATGTCTTCCACTATTATGATGTCGCGTCCGGAAATGTCTTCGTTAATCCCGAACACTTCTTTGATTGTTCCTGTAGACATTGTTCCCTGATAAGAAGCCAGCTTTACGAATGAGATTTCACATGGAACTGTAATCATCCTCATAAGGTCGGCTGCAAAAACGAACGAGCCGTTGAGTACGGCGAGAAACAGCGGGTTCTTTCCCTCCATGTCTTTGTTTATGCGGTCGGCAATGGCTTTTACGTGTTTCAGAATTTCCTCTTCAGTATATGAAATCCTGAATGTCTTGTCGTGGATTTTTATTGTTGACATGATGCTTTATTGATATTTTGGCACAAAATTACTAAAAATATGCCAAATGTGACAAACGTTCTGCATTAATTTAGTATTTTTGCACTGATGAAGATTTTTACAAGCGCTCAGATTCGTGAGCTTGACAAATATACAATTGAGCACGAACCAATCAGTTCGATAGACTTGATGGAGCGTGCTGCAAAGGCTATTGTGCGTGCGATAACCGCAGAGTGGGGCAAGGACACGCCTGTTGTCGTCTTTGCCGGCCCCGGAAATAACGGCGGTGACGCTTTGGCTGTGGCGAGAATGCTGGCGGAACAAAGATATCAAGTTGACGCCTATTTGTTTAATATAGGCGGTAATTTGTCTGATGATTGCGACGCTAACAGGAAGAGGCTTGCTGGGTGCAAGGCCGTTAAGTCGTTTGTAGAGGTTACAGAAGAGTTCGACCCTCCAAAATTGGATAGGGGGATGCTGGTTGTTGACGGACTGTTCGGTTCTGGCTTGAACAAGCCCCTTGCCGGGGGGTTCGCTTCGTTGGCGAAATATATTAACCAGTCATCGGCAACAGTGGCTGCCATCGACGTTCCGTCGGGACTTATGGCGGAAGACAACACATACAATGTAAGGGCGAATATTGTAAGGGCTGATGTCACTTTCACATTACAACATAAAAAACTTTCATTCCTGTTCCCTGAAAATCAGAAGTTCATAGGCGAATTGAAGGTGCTTGATATTGGCTTGAGCAAAGAAGGAATGGCGGCAATACCGTCTCCTTACAGCTTGTTGGAAGAAGGTGATATCCGGCCGAGGCTTTTGCATAGGAGCGTTTTCGCGCATAAAGGCGACATGGGCAATGCGCTCATTATAGCCGGCAGTTATGGCATGGCGGGTGCCGCTGTGCTTGCAACTAAAGCATGTTTGAGAAGCGGTGTAGGCAAAGTGGCCGTATGTACACCGTTCCGCAATAATGACATAATGCAGGTTGCCGTCCCGGAGGCGGTCATGTGTTTGGACAAGGATGACAAATACTTTTCTGAAGCGGTTGACGCTTTCGGCTTTGATGCTGTGTGTATGGGGCCGGGACTGGGGCAACAGGAATCTTCGGCTATAGCCCTTATAACGCAGATACGCAGGACGCAGGCTCCTGTTGTGATTGATGCCGACGGGCTTAATATATTGTCAAGCCACAGAGCTTGGTTGCAGCAGTTGCCCAAAGGTGTAATATTGACACCACATCCAAGAGAATTTGAGAGATTGGCAGGCATTCATTATGGGGACGGTTACGAGCGTCTTGACAGCGCGCGTGATATGGCTGAACGCCTGCAGGCTTATATAATATTGAAAGGACATTATTCGGCCTTGTGTCTGCCTGACGGTAATGTATTTTTCAACACTACCGGGAATGCTGGGATGGCTACGGCCGGAAGCGGCGATGTGCTTGCCGGAATTATAACAGGACTGCTTGCACGGGGCTACAAGCAGGCTGATGCCTGCATGCTTGGAATGTACCTGCATGGACTTGCCGGCGATTTGGCAGCCCATGATGTCGGTCGGGAAAGCCTTGTTGCAAGTGACATAATCAAGTTCCTCCCACAGGCGTTTATACGTCTTGGCGCATGAATCAATTATTTATTTATTCGAAAATAACGACATGAAAACCCTTACCATCGCTTTATTATTATTTGTGTCAGGCTGCCAGACATTGCTCGCGCAGAGGAGCAAGGACGTGGCGGAGGGCACGGCTTACTATCTTCCGCGTACAGAGTTGCGTTTTACGGTGAAGATTGAGAAAACGTCATATACGCCCGGAGAGTTTGCCGTCTATGCTGAAAAATACATGAAGATGAACAATGTCAGCATGAAGCCTTCCGTGACTTACCGCATATTGGGGCTTGACATCAACTCCGTAGGTGAGCGTGACACGTCCAAGTTTTACATGTTGCCTACCGACTCGAAGCACAACATACAGACTGTTGACATTGATGACAACAGCGTTTTGCTTGCTGTCAACGCCGACCCGAAAATCGTTGAGCAGCCTGTTCCTTTCAAGCCGGCGCCAAAGCCTGCGCGGCTTAATCCGCGTGATTATATGAATGAGGACATCCTTTCGGCCGGAAGTTCGGCGAAAATGGCCGAATTGTGTGCCTTTGAAATATATGACATACGTGACAGCAGAAGCCTTCTGAACAAGGGGCAGGCCGACTTTATGCCAAAGGACGGCGAGCAGCTGCGCATCATGCTGGCAAACCTTGAGACGCAGGAGAACGCCCTGATGCAGCTTTTCAGCGGTATTACAGAGCGTGATACTATGGAGGCCGTGGTAAAGTTCGTGCCGGTGAAAGAGGTTGACAGGCAGTTGCTTTTCCGTTTTTCAAAGTGGATGGGTATAACTGATGCCGACGACCTTGGAGGCAATCCTTATTATATAAGTGTGGAAGACAAGCATGTTACACCGTCAATCCATGATGAGCTGTTAAGCCGGAAGAAGGCGAAAGACAACGGAGGACTTTATGTAAACCTTCCGGGGAAAATACAAGTTACATTGTACAAGGGCAACGAACAATGGGCGGCTTATGAACTTTATGCCGCACAGTTTGGTACTGTGGCGGCTTTGGATGAAGACCTTTTCGGTAAAAAATTGTTTACAAGCGTTGTCCTGAATCCTGTTACAGGTAATTTGGAGAGCATCGAGATAGACAGTGCAAGGAAATGAGTCGCTATTACTTTTTGAAGATGTTGCGTTGGGAAATCAGGCGCGACATCTTTTTTATATGTAAATAATAATTAAAAATAAGCTCCTTTGCGCAAGGTTGTGGGTATTGTGCGTGTTTCATTGTTGAATGATAAAAACAAGAGCAGACTATGAAGACAATGAAATTCTTGGCCGGACTTGCTGTTGCAATGATGGCTTTATTCTCTTTTGGCTCGTGCGACAATGATGACACCTACTACTGGTATTATCCGCCGATGCCTAACGCTTTGGTTACGGTGAAGCCTATCGAAGGGGCTGGTTTTTACATGCAGCTTGATGATAGCACAACGCTTTACCCTGTGAACATGGCCGCTTCTCCTTTTGGCGACAAGGAGGTGCGTGCCCTCGTGTGCTACCGTGAGGTGAAACCGGCTAATGAATATTATGACAAGTCTGTGGAGGTTGACTGGATTGACAGCATTCTTACGAAGAAAGCCGTGCCTTATCCTGCTGACGGAGACGTGTCGGAATATGGCGACGACCCAATCGAGATTGTACGTGACTGGGTGAACATCGCTGAAGACGGCTACCTTACGCTGCGTTTCCGCACCCGTTGGGGCGATACGAATGTAGCGCATTACGTCAACCTGCTTACCGGAGGAAATCCTGACGACCCGTATGAGGTTGAGTTCAAGCATAATGCTTTCGGCGACGTCAATGGCATTGAGGGCGATGCTTTGGTGGCATTCCGCCTGTCAGACTTGCCTGATACAGAGGGTAAGACAGTCAAACTGACGTTGAAATACAAATCGTACAGTGGCGAGAAGACGGTGCAGTTCGACTATTGCAGCCGCAAGGCGACAGCCGTTGACGGCCAGGTTGACAGGGCGGCGTATTCTTCCCGGTTGAAGTAATGATATATGTAGAGAGTGTGGAGTTCATGGATGAAGCGGTTGCGCCTGTCTGCTGGCAATGTCGTTTGCCGCATTCAGGCGCCGGCGCTTTTTCCGTGGCTTTAAGGCTCTTTGTTTGATATGAAGGCAGATAACGGCGGATATAATGAAAGCGACCTCGTGTCTCTTTTGGCACGTATGGACGGTAAGGCTGTAAAATCGCTTTACGACAGGTACGTAGAGTACTTGACGGCTGTTTGCGCCCGTTACATTGCCGATGACAACGACCGCAAAGATGTGCTGCAAGAGTGCTTTATAAGGATTTTCACATCATTGGGCAAGTTTGAGTTCCGTGGTGAAGGTTCTTTGAAAGCATGGATGGCAAGGATTGTAGTCAATGAGTCATTACGCTTCTTGAAAAAGAATTCCAACTATGGTTTTATTGAATATGGCGACCGTCTGCCTGACATGGTTGACGAACCTGAGCCTGAAGGCATACCCGACGACGTGCTCAATGACATGATTCTGTCGTTGCCGCCGGGTTACCGTATGGTGTTCAACCTTTATGTGTTCGAGCGGAAAAGCCATAAGGAGATTGCCGCTATGCTTGGAATAGGCGAGAGTTCGTCGGCTTCGCAATTTTCGAGGGCCAAGGCTCTTCTTGCCCGGAAAATAAAGGAGTATCGTGGCAGGCAGGATGGTGAACGGCCTGTAGGTTTGCATGCCGGCGCGGCCCGTTCCGGCGACGCTTTGGCACGTGGCGTGTCGCAGCCTGACGGGGCGCAGCACGAGCGCCATGGTTTCAAACCGTTCAGCAAGGCTGTCGTTTTTGCATATTTACCGTTTTTGTGGTTGACGGTGTGAAAAAAAACTGATGTGTCATGGAACAACAATGGATAGAACATCTAAGGAAACGTTTTGCCGACCGTAAGGTCGCGCCGCCTGACGGACTGTGGGAGAGTGTCAGGGATGCCATTGACGCCGGCAACGGTGGCGGCGATGCGGTAAAGCGCCGTCGTCGTACCGCTGTTGTGCCTATGTGGTATCGCCGTGCTGTGGCGGTAGTCGCCTGTGTGGCTGTTGTTGTGGTGACAGTGTGGTTCTTTGCCGGTCGTGACGCCGTGCCTTATGACGCTGTGGCTGTTATGGAGCCTTCAGGTGATTTGCGTGGAGTCGGTGGAACAGGGGCTTTATCTGCATCAGGAGATGATGTGCCCTTGATTCCCGTGCGGCGTCATGCTGGGCATTCGGTTCCCGGTGAAGTCCGCTCTGATGGTAGTTTGGCTGTCGATGCAAAAATGCCAGCTGACAGCATTGCTGTTGTTGAAGGCGTTGCTGTCGGGAGTGAAAATACCGTAGGCGATACTCGCAGGCAGGATAACGGAAGTGTGGTTGTCAGGCGTAATCGTCCCGGTGGCGTTTCTCGTGGCGGCGATGGCTCGCAGTATCTGGCTTCAGCCGGCGATGTTCGGTCTCATGGTGGTATGTCGGTGTCCGTTTACGGTTCAGGGCTTACTGGGGTCGGAGCTTCTTCTGGTGCCAGTGGCACGTCCATACGTCCGTTCAACAGTGTGCAGTCTGACCCCGTGTTTGGCAAGGAAAACATGCTTTCGTATTTTGCTTACGGAAGAGCCGAGGCCGCAGAAGTGAAGGTCAAGCACCGCCAGCCGATAAAGGTTGGCGCGTCGGTGCGGTTCGATTTGCCCGGGCGTTTCGGCGTGGAGACAGGTGTGAATTATTCTTATCATTCGTCAGACATAACATCGGGCGATGATTCCGGAGGTTATGCAACGGAGCAGAAGTTGCATTATATAGGCATACCTGTGGCCGTCAATTATGATATATGGCATACCGATTTCCTTGAAGTCTACGCTTCGGCAGGCGGTTCTGTCGAGTTGTGCGTGTCAGGAAAGTCGCATACGGAGTATGTTTCCGGCAATACCGTGGTTAATACCGTCGACGCTGATGTGCGCGACGAGCGGCCGCAGTGGTCTGTAGGGGCTTCGGCCGGAGTGCAGTATAATTTCAGTGACGTTGTGGGAGTTTATGTCGAGCCGGGCGTGAGCTATTACTTCGACAACGGCAGCGGCGTAAGTACGATATATAAGGACAAGCCGTTCAACTTCAACCTGAACGTCGGTCTCCGTTTTACAATCAGATAAAAAGGGGTCAAGCTGATGTTTACCGTCATATTGATAATGCTCTGCGGTATTGTTGTTGGCCGCTTGTTGCGTGGGCGCGTCTTGTCTTTTGTGCCGCGTGTCATAACGTTTCTCATTTGGCTGTTGCTTTTTTTACTGGGAATAGAGGTGGGTGCCAATCCCCGTGTCGTAGGTTCGCTCGGCAGTCTTGGCGTTGAGGCTGTTGTGCTCTCTGCATTTGCCGTGCTTGGGTGTGCCGTGCTTTGCTGGCTGTTGTTTAAGGGTGAAAGAGTGAGGGGTGAATGATGGCTGGTTTGTTTGTGCGTGCTTTTTTCCCGTTTTCCTGTTTTTTATGGCCGTCTGCCTTGTCTAATGCCCAAGGTAGATTGGTTTTATTGTTCCCGTTTTTATCTTTTTAGCTCTTGAAGTCTGGTCTCGTCATAGTTTCGTTTTTTGTCGTCGGCACAATTGTCGGTGTCTGCGGCTTTTTTCCGGGGTGGCTTGCGTCATGTTCTGATGTCAGCTTTTATGCCTTGTGCGCCCTGATGTTTTTTGTCGGTGTGAGCGTAGGCGGTGATTCTTCCGTCCTCCGCAGCATCCGTTCAGTCAGTCCGCGCCTGCTTCTCCTGCCTCTTGTCACTGTGGCCGGTACGCTTGGCGGAGTGGCCGTTGCCAGTCTGCTGTTTCCTGGCCGTAGCCTGGCCGACTGCCTTGCCGTGGGTTCCGGCTTCGGCTATTATTCTCTTTCGAGCATTTTCATCACTGAATACCGTGGCCCGGAGCTTGGCACTGTGGCCCTGCTTGCCAACATATCGCGTGAGCTGTTGACTTTGCTTTGTGCTCCGCTTCTCGTCCGTTGGTTCGGACGCCTTGCCCCGATTTCGGCCGGAGGGGCTACCACCATGGACACAACGCTGCCTGTCATTACGCGCACGTCGGGCAACGCCTATGTCGTTTTGTCGGTTTTTCACGGCTTTGTTGTCGATTTCAGCGTGCCGTTTCTTGTCACTTTCTTTTGCAGTCTGTAACTCTGATTGTTCTAATCTTGATGTTTGTTGCTGGCCGTTTGCCTGCTTGATTCTTTGATGGATGTGCGGCTTATGCTGGGATGTGTAACAGGTCAGAGGTGTGTTTAGGGTTGTACTGGTGCTTGTCAGCTTTGAATTTGTTACCATAAGTTTACCATGAATTGACGTGTAAAAGCGATACATGTTTTAACAATTCGTGTTTTGAGATGTGATTTTATTTTAATAAGCTTTTGTTAATGATAAAAAACGGGGCGTTTGATGCGTGTTGGACTTTTGTTTGCTGTAATTGTTTCCCTCTTTGTTGTGGTTGATGTGCGTGGTTTAAGAGTCTTTTTTCTTTCGGATTGTAATCTTTTTGTTTGACAACCGGCATGTTCTTGGGGCAGTAATGCCTTTCCGCTCATTGGTTTATGGCAGTTTGCAGTTTCTGAATACGTTGCCTGCGGTTTCTGAAAGGCCGTTTTTTCTGTATGTTTCGCCGTTCTTTTGTGCCACGTGGCCATTGCCTGCATGACAGGATGTGGTCTTTTGCGTGGCAAACAACCGTATTTTATCGTTCAAAAGGCCATCTTTTGCAATGTAATTCGTTATGTTTTATATTGTAAGTAGATATACATGTTTTGCTTATAATTGGTGTTTTACGTGCTTTGTCTTTTGTCGTATGGTAATCTTTGGCCGCAGTTTTGCTTATGCTTCTTTTTGATGCCTCTTGCTGGCGGCGTTTCGCTCTGAGGTTTGATACGCTCTTTATACCTTATTATATTGAATAAAAGCTCTAAGCCTGGTTCCTTTCATAGGCGGATGTTGTGCTTGACCTCGTAATGGGGTGTAGGTGGTTGTGTCGGAAAAGCCGTTTGAGCAGTTTATGGCTTATCGTTTCGGGCGGTCGATTTTAGCCTGGTTGCTTCCATATTTTAAATTTCGTGATTTTACAGCTTAAATACGTTTTTTGACCCGTTTTACGTGAACAATAGTTGATTTAAGTCAAAAATATAATAAATTTGCATTGTTTTTGAAAAATTCTTGGCGAAATATTTGCAGCATTAAGACAAATGCTTTACCTTTGCACTCGCTTTCACACCAAAAGTGATGCAGAGCACAAGTTCTTTGAAAAGTTGACACAGGCGAGGAGCAGCGCGGCCCGTACGGGGTTGGATGTAAATCCGGCGTTGTACGGTCTGCGGCCTTGAAGGTTACAAGTTAAATTAAGGAATTATACA
>USHW01000030.1 GCA_900554545.1 uncultured Prevotella sp.
GGTAATGGCTTTAACTTCTTAGCGAACGCAGTGAGCGTTAACTTCTTTAACTTCTTTAACTCCTTAAGAAAAAACTCCTACCGGAGTTTTTTCAACATCCACTCCATCTGCCGGTACTCCGTTTCGTCCGACGTCCAGTGCTCGTTTACCGGTGTGAGGAGCGCCTCTTTGGGGCACGTCAGGGTGTTCCATACGGCGTAGGAGGTTGTCGGAGGGCAGGTGTCGTCGTTGTAACCCCACGTCATGTAGGTGTCGCAGGTTATGTGACGGGCGAAGTTTACCACGTCATAATACGCCATTGTGCGCAGCGTCTTGTCGTTGAACATGCCCTCGACGCGGTTGAAATGGGGGTATCCGCCGGTGCGTCCGGCGCTGTATGCGGCCATGTCAGAGAGGGCCGGATGGTTCACTATGCACTGCGTCACGCGGCTGTCGAGCGCGGCGGCGACCATCGACAATGCGCCGCCTTGGCTTCCGCCCTGCACTATCACGTTGCGTCCGTCCCATTCGGGGAGGCTCGTCAGCAGGTCAAGACAGCGTATCAGGGCTAAGTAAACGCGCTTCATGTAGTAGCGGTCGGGGTCTTCCAAGCCGTTGAACAGGTAGCCGTTGTCGCGCCCGTTGAACGCTTTTGTCATGTCGTCGAACGTCTCCTTGGGCAACGTCGGGTTCAATCCGTGTATTTCCATCTCCATTCTTATGCAGCCGTTCTCGGCGTAATACTTGTGGCGCAGCGGCTCCTTGATGGTCTTTATGCCAGCTCCGGGAGGGCAGAGCACCACCGGGCACTGTCCCTTCTGCGCCCCTTTGGGGTAGAAGAGGTATGCGTACACGGCCTGTTTCTGCTTGTTCAGCGTTATTTTCAGCAGGTAACAGTCCACCTTGTCGGTGCAATATTCCTCGGCCTTTGTCTTCGTGTAGGTCAGCGGAAACGCCCTCATGTCCTCTATGTTCTTGTTCCAGAAGTCGAGGAAGTCAGCCGGTTCCTTGGTGTATGGCCGTATCTCGTCTACCGAGAAGCCCACCTTTATATGATGCTTGTACGTCTTTCCGTCAACATTCGCAGTCAGGCGGAGGTCGCGGAAGCCGGGAGTCGTCCTCGTTCCGATGTCAATTGATGCTCTGCCTCCTTTCAGTCTGGCCTCCCCTTTGCGGTCAGACGGCAGCATGTCGTCGGCGATTTCATACTTCACTACGGCGTCAACGGGCACGCCGTATTTGTACAGCTGCACCTCCACACGCGCCTTTTCGCCCTTCTTGTAGAGCCAGTCGGCATGGTCGGGCACGGTCACCCACAGGTAATCTGAACGGTAGGGATAGTTCTCCGCAACGGCTTTTGCGCCCACGGCAAGCACCATGAGCAGCATGAGAAAAAGTCTTTTCATTTGTTTAAGTTAATGATTAGCAGGGGCAAAGATACGTAAATAAATGAAAAATGAATAATGAAAAATGAATAATCACAGGTTTGTCAGGCGATGTTCTGCCGTAATGCGATTATTCATTTCCCATTATTAATTTTTCATTTCTCATTATTAATTATTCATTTCTCCCTGTATTCCCCTGGTGTGCAGCCTGTTATTTTCTTGAAAATGTTGGCGAAGCATCCTTCAGTGGAGAAGCCGAGGGTCTCCGCTATGGCGCTTATGGCCATGTCGGTGCCGAGCAGAAGCTGTTTGGCCATGCCCATGCGGCGCAGTTGTATGTATTCGCCAAGGTTCTTGCCGGTTTCGTTTTTCAGCATGTCGTTAAGGTATTCGGCCGACATATTGAGCTGGCGTGCGAAGTAAGACGTGGTGGGCAGCCCTTTCGTTGCGGCCTGTCCTGAGCGCAGGTAGCTGTCGGCCATGCCGTCGAGCGCGGCTATGGCGTCGACGTTTGCCTCGTGGCGTGTTATGAACTGGCGGTTGTAGAAGCGCCGGCAGTAGCCTAACAGCAGGTCGATGATGTTGCTTATGATGTCTTTGCTGTATTCGTCGACGCCCCAGCACAGCTCGTCGCTGATGCAGCCGAGGCACCGCCCGATGACCCTCTGCTCGCATGTTGACACGTGCAGCGACTCGTCCTGGCGGTATTTGAAGAACGAGTATTCCTTCAGCCGCATGCCGAGCGGGGTGCATTTTACGAGGTTCGGGTGGAAAATGAGCATTTTGCCGTCGCCTGTAGACAGGTCTATTTCCTTGTCGGGGGTGATGAACAGCAGTGTGCCGTCGTTGAAGTCGTAAGGCTGACGGCCGTATTTTGCCGCCTCGTCGGCGTTGTGCTTGAACACCACGGCGTAGCAGTCGGTCTTTATCTTGTCGCGTTCGCAGGGCGACGACATGTCGATGAGGCTCACCAACGGGTGCAGCGTCTCGGTGTGGAAGGCGCGGTTGCACTCGCATACGTAGTTTACGGAGCTGCTGTTTACCTCACATCCACCGTCAATGGGTTCGCACCCACCCCACTCCTCCCGACGGGAGGGAGCTTGATATGCCTTGCCTGATAGTTCTCCTATATTGTATTTGTGGATTTTCTTCATTTCTTTTTACTTGTGTTCTACAATATTCTGCATATTAAACTCCCTCCCTCGGGGATGGTTGGGGTGGGCGTGGGGCGGCTTCTTTGTTCCTTGTCAACTTGTAACTTGTCTACTTGTCTGCTGAAATTTTCCTGTACTCGCTCGGCGTCATGCCGGTGCTGCGCTTGAAGTAGCGGTTGAAGTGCTGCGAGTATTGGAAGCCGAGGTTGTAGCTTATTTCGTTTATAGTCTTGGTTGTGCCAAGCAGTTCGTCCTTGGCAAGGCCGATAATCTTCTCCTGGATGTATTCTTGCGGCGTGCGGCCGGTTTCTTTTTTCACAAGGTCGCCGAAGTAGTTGGGCGACAGGAAGCATTTTTCGGCGAAATGCCTTACCGTGGGCAGGCCGTTCATCACCGCCTGGCGGTCTTGGAAGTAGAGGTCAAGCTCTTCCTCGAACTTTTCCAGCACGTCCCTGTTGGCTGTCTTGCGCGTGATGAACTGGCGCTCGTAGAAGCGCATGCAGTAGTCAAGCAGCAGCTCGATGTTGCGGCATATCAGCTTCTTGCTGTGGCCGTCGATGGGGCGTGAAATCTCTATGCGTATCTTGTCAAGGCAGTCCTTGTAGATGGCCTTCTCCTGTTCCGACAGGTGCAGGGCCTCGCGCGAGGAGTAGGAGAAGAACGAGTAATGGCGTATCTCCTGGCCGAGCGACGTGCCGCGGATAAGGTCAGGGTGGAACAGCAGCGCCTGCGACTTCGGCTTGAAGTCGGGTCTGAACTTCACCTTGACCACCTGTCCCGGTGCGAAGCTCGTCACCGTGCCCTCCTGGTAGTCGTAAGGCATGCGCCCGTAGGTCATGTCGCCGCAGTAAGTCTGCTTCAGGAACAGGGCGTAAACGCCGTACTGGTAAGTCACTTCGTCCTTGAACGGGAACTGCTTTATGTCTCCTTCGTTGACGACGGTCACCAAGGGGTGCCTCGTCTCCATGCCCATCGCGCGGTTGTAGTCGTCGATTGAGTCAACCCTGAATATCGTTTCCATGTTTGCCTCCTGCTGTTTTTGGTTTTTGCAAAGATAATGCAAACGGGCGGAAAGCAAGCTTGCTTGCTGTTTCCCGGGTGCAGTTTATCTTATGCAAAGGTAAGACTTCTCCGCGAAAAGCCTTGTACATTTTTTACAGATTTTACTAACCTTATTACATATTGTGGCTTGCAGGCCGGCCGTTTGCCGCCCCTGCGTAACTGCCTGACAGTCAGGGGCTGCGCAATATGCCGTGTTTTAGGCTGCAAAATGCCACCTTTTAGCGTGTAAAAGGTGGCATTTTACCTTCCAATTTGACGTGTTTTAAATTGAGAGTTGAGAATGGTGAATGGATAATTATGATTACTCTTGCTAACAGGCAGCCTCGAAGGTAATCATAATTATCCATTCACCATTCTCAACTCTCAATTCAAAGCAAGGGAGGGAGCTTGATTACCTGTTGCTTATTAGTATAATATTAGCCCTATCCGGCCTATCAGTCCTATTGCTCCCATAGGCCGGATAGACCCTATAAGCCCGATGGGGCTGCTGTTTCGGGCTACTCCTTGCCGCTTTGCTGCGCCTGTGGCGGGTTCTCGTAAAAGTGCTTCCACAGCGGCGCGGCCATCAGGCTCTGCATTATCTTGCCCTCGGACAGCAGGGCGAACACCTCGTCGCGGCTCATCAGGCACACCTCGATGTCCTCCGTGCGGTCAAGATGCTGGCTGCCGGCGCACTCCACTCCTGTTGCCATGAAGCAGTGGCAGACGTTGTTCATTGCGCTCGGGTTGGCAGAGTTTACCATGACTTCGCGCCACGTTCCGCCGCTGTAGCCCGTCTCCTCCATAAGTTCGCGGCGTGCGGCGGCCTCCGGCTGCTCGCCTTCCTCGCACACTCCGGCCACTATCTCGGTGCCTGTCCGGCCGATGCCGTGGCGGTATTGGCGTATCATGACATACTCGCCGTCCTTCGTCACGGCTGTCACGTTCACCCAAGTGGGGTATTCCAGCACGTAATATTCGTCGTTCACCACGCCCGTCGGCAGCTCAACGGTGTCCCGTCGCGCCGTAAGCCACGGCCTGCGGATGATGTACTCGCTCTTGAGCGTCTTCCATTTCATGTCGCGTTGCATATCTTCAGAATTTATAGAAGTTAAAGAAGTTATCGCTCCCTGCGGTCGCTAAGGAGTTAAAGCCATTACATTTTGTCAGGAGTAAAGGAGTAAGGAGAGAAGGAGTAAGTATATATGCTTTTCTCACCTTTTCACTTTCTCACCTTCTCACCTTTTCAAAACTCTGCCTTCCGCTCGAATTTCATCTCCTTTCCCGTTACCGGATGCTTGAACTCTATGGCTTCGGCGTGCAGGCAGAGGCGGCCTCCGCCGTGGCCGTAGAGGCGGTCGCCGCGTATGGGCGTGCCCAGTCCGGCCTTGTGTGCGCAGTGCAGGCGCAGCTGGTGGGTGCGTCCTGTGTGCGGAAAGAGGGCTATGCGTGTGGCGTCTCCCTGCGTTCCGAGTATCTTGTATTCGGTTACGGACCCCTTGCCGTTCACGAAGTCCACTTTCTGGTATGGCCGGTCGAGCGGGTCGGGGCGCATGGGGAGGGATATTTTGCCGTGAATGGGGCAGTCGGGCATGCCGTCTAAGAGGGCGGTGTACCGCTTGGACACCTCCTGGCGGAGGAACTGCGCCTGTAGTTTCTTGTACGTTTCCGTGTCGAAAGCCACGATGATAAGCCCCGACGTGTCCATGTCCAATCGGTGTACGGGCGCGAGCTGCGGTTTGTCGGGATGCCGTTGGCGCATGTCTTCGAGCACTGACGTGCCGCCGTTGCGCCCCGGTACGGTCTTCATCCCTGCCGGTTTGTTGACAACTGCAAGCCACTCGTCCTCGTAAAACACTTCAAGCGGCTGCGTCACGGTGGACTCATAGCTGCCCTTTTCCACCTTCAGACCCTTCAGCATGTGGCCGAGTATGGGCAGGCACTTGCCCCGGCACGCCGGATAGAAGTGCAGGTGGTGGCGCACTTCGCCCTTTGGCGACCCGCCCCACCAGAACTCCGCCATGCACACGGGGCGCAGGCCGTTGGCGTAAGCGTGCTGAAGCAGCTTGGGGGCGCAGCAGTCTCCGGCACCGGCCGGCGGCACGCGCTGCGGCGTTTCGGCGAAGATGGCGCAGAGGTCTTTGCGCTCTCCGAGGGCGTTGAGCATGGAGTATTGCGAGAAAAGCCAGCGTTGCAGCGCGTCGGACATCTGCCTGCGGCGCGCCTTCAGCATGGATATTTCGTCTTCAAAAGCCTTCACGGCCTGTTTCTTTGCGGCCAGAAGCTCCGCTCCGCGCTGCTTTATGCGCCGCAGTTCGGCCTTCATGTGCTGGCTTTCGCGCGTCATCGCTGCAGCTTCTTCCGCCGGAACGGGCAGCGGCGACAGCCTTCTTGCGTCGCGCCGGGCTTTCGCCTCGCGCATGGATTGCCTGTAGTCGTCCTCCGCTTTGGCGTTCGTTTCGGCACATTCGCTTATCTCGCGCAGTGCGTTCCGGTAGCTTTCAGAGCGAGAAATGCTGTCAATCCGCCTGTTTATGGCCGTTATCTCGGCCTCATGTAGCTTGAAATAGCCGTCGGGTTGTGTCGCGTCGAACACCGGCGGAACGAAGAACGGCCAGTCGTTCGTGCCGCAAAGCAAGCCGGAAAACGCCGCGAGGTAGCCCAACTGTCCGTCGCCGGTCCCGACAACGAGCACCCCGAACATCTTGCCGCGGTCTGCATCGGCGCGCAGGCGGCCGTCGCCAGCGATGTAGCCCTGCACCTCCTTGGCGGCCAGCAAGCACAAGGGATGCGGCTCGTAGCAGAAAGGGTCGGTGAATTTTGCCGGCTCCTTTATGTCGGTTTCAAGCGGATGGAAATGCGGAGGCATTGCTTTTCGTGGAAGTTAAGGGAGTTATAGGAGTTAAGGAAGTTAAAGACAAATGCCTTGTAGAATGGGAAACGAAAAGTGTTCAGTGTAAAAACCTTCGGCTTCCCGGCTTTTTTACCTTTTTACTTTTTTACCCTTTTACCTTTATTTATTGGTTTTATGAACAAAGAAAGGCCGTGCGTGGCACGACCTCTCCTTGCTTTTTATCTGTTGAAAGATTATTTCAGCTTTGTGTAACCGTAACGTGCAGCCTCGCCAAGCTCCTCCTCTATGCGGATAAGCTGGTTGTACTTGGCCATACGGTCGGTGCGGCTCATTGAACCGGTCTTTATCTGTCCTGAGTTGGTAGCTACCGCGATGTCGGCGATTGTGGTGTCCTCAGTCTCGCCTGAACGGTGAGATGTGACAGTTGTGTAGCCGTGGCGGTGAGCCATCTCGATAGCGTCGAGAGTCTCGGTGAGCGAGCCAATCTGGTTAACCTTGATGAGGATAGAGTTGCCTGCGCCCATCTTGATACCCTTCTCGAGGAACTTCACGTTGGTAACGAACAGGTCGTCGCCTACCAGCTGGCAACGGTCGCCGATGGCAGCGGTCAGCTTAACCCAGTTCTCCCAGTCGTTCTCGTCGAGTCCGTCCTCAATTGAGTCGATAGGATATTTGGTGATAAGCTCTTCGAGGTACTTGATTTGCTCCTCTGCGCTGAGCTTCTTGCCGTTGGGGTCCTTCTTCTTTCCGTCCTTGAGCTGGCGGTAGTCGTAGAACCACTGGCCGTCCTCGCATACTGCGAACTCGCTTGCCGCGCAGTCCATAGCTATCTTGACGTCCTTGCCCGGCTCGTAACCTGCGTCCTTGATTGCCTGGCAGATGCTGTCGAGAGCATCCTCGATGCCGTCCAAAGCGGGAGCGAAGCCGCCCTCGTCGCCTACCGCTGTAGAGAGTCCGCGCTTCTTAAGCAGCTTGGCAAGAGCGTGGAACACCTCTGCGCCCATGCGTATAGCTTCCTTCTCGTTGGGAGCGCCGACGGGACGAATCATGAACTCCTGGAACGCGATAGGAGCGTCAGAGTGAGCGCCGCCGTTGATGATGTTCATCATAGGAACGGGCAGAGTGTAAGCGTTGCAGCCGCCGATGTAGCGGTACAGAGGCATGTTCAGGGCCTTTGCTGCAGCCTGTGCAGTAGCCAAAGACACACCGAGGATGGCGTTTGCGCCGAGCTTGCTCTTGGTGGGAGTTCCGTCAAGGGCGAGCATCTTATGGTCAATACCGCGCTGGTTGAACACGCAGTCACCCTGCAATGCCGGCGCGATGATGTTGTTGACATTCTCAACAGCCTTCAGCACACCCTTGCCGCCGTAGCGGTTCTTGTCGCCGTCGCGAAGCTCAAGTGCTTCGTTCTCGCCGGTAGACGCTCCTGACGGAACGGCTGCGCGGCCCATAACGCCGTTTTCAAGGGTTACTTCAACTTCAACTGTAGGATTGCCTCTTGAGTCGAGGATTTCTCTTGCATGAACTTTCTGAATCTTCATAATTACCTTAAATTTATAAGAGTTGAATTTATATTCTATTCAAGTCGGGTGCAAAGGTACTGCAAAATCGGGAATATCAAGAATGTTGCGGTGGCTTATTTCGGGCGATTTAATCTTTATTAATATAAATAAGGTGTAATGCTTTAATTGAGAATTGAGAATGGTGAATGGAGAATTACGATTACCTTTGCCAACAAGAGCCTCAAAGATAATCACAATTCTCCATTCACCATTCTCAACTCTCAATTCAAACCACGGCCAATTGCATTGCAAAAGGTGGCCTTTTACCTTGCAAAAGGCCACCTTTTGCAGCCTAAAACATGGCCTTTTGCAACATGTTGGCAGTCAATGGGTTACGCAATGGATAGCTTCTTGTTCCGTTGTTTTCCCTTGGAAAGGCTTTCAAGGCGCTATTTTTTAATTGAGAATGGAGAATGAGGAATGGAGAATTATGATTTGCTTGTTGTCAGACAGCATTAAAGGTAATCATAATTCTCCATTCCTCATTCTCCATTCTCAATTAAAAACTATGCCCATCCCAGCCTTCCCGAATGTCGGAAGCTTGATTGCCTGCTGTCAATTAACCGTTATCGAGGCGTCCGGTAATTGTCATTCCGCGCGCCGATGCGGCGCCCATTACGGGCAGACGGCGTGTTTCGGCGGATTGGCTGCCGTGGGTGCAATCCGCACGGACGTAGTGGCTGGTTTATGATTTTTTATGTGTCATGCGTGTGTTTGTTCGCAAAAATGCCTTATCTTTGCATAAGATAAGCTGCACTCGGGAAACTGCAAGCAAGCTTGCTTTCCGCTCGTTTGCATTATCTTTGCATTAGTTATGGAGCGTGACGTGTTGATAGAACGCATAAAGGGATTGGCACATGCCACCATGCCGGCGGGAAGTTCGTTGTTCCTGTACGGTTCGCGTGCGCGTGGGGATGCCGGTGAAGGCTCTGACTGGGACTTGCTCATACTTCTTGACAAACCCAAGCTTGAGGCCGACGACTACGGCGTGGCCTATCCTTTCCGTGAATTAGGCTGGATTGTGGGCGAGGAAATCAACCCGTCAGTGTACACCAAGCGGCAGTGGGAGTCGTGGAAGTTCATGCCATACCGCAGGAACGTGGAACGTGACAAAATCGTATTGAAATGAGCCTGACAGAGGAAGAGCGGAAAATAATTGTGGGGCTGGAGCTAGAAAAAGCGCGAAAGGCTTTCGCCCAGACGGCCGAACTGCGGAAGCTTGGCTATTGGGACACTGTGGCAAACCGCTTGTATTATGCCGTTTTCCATGCTGTTTCTGCCTTGTTGATACGTGACGGCCATAAGGTAAACACGCATAAGGGCGCAATTTCTGCCTTCGGGTTTAATTATATACGTACAGGCTTGCTGCCGCAGGAGTTCGGAAGGCTTTATTCCGACCTGCAGATAATGCGCAACAACAGCGATTACAACTGCTCGTATGACGTGACGCAAGAGGAGATTGAACCCAAGATAGCGCAGGCGGAAAGGTTTATCGCCAAGATAGGGGAGATAGTTGAAGCCATCTGAAAATTCAGTTAAAAAGCCCGTTTTGTTTTGCCATGATGCCGAAAAGGCGTAACTTTGCAGCCATTTACAAACAAAACGAGGTAATATGTCATATTTGTTTTCTTCAGAATCAGTATCGGAAGGGCATCCCGACAAGGTGGCCGACCAGGTGTCAGACGCCATACTCGACCAGTTTCTGGCGTATGACAGCCATGCGCGTGTGGCCGTAGAGACGCTTGTCACTACGGGGCAGGTTGTCATTGCGGGCGAGGTGCGCAGCTCGGAGTACATCGACCTTCAGACAATAGCGCGCCGCACAATCAAGCGGATAGGCTATACCAAGTCGGAATACCAGTTTGACGGCGACTCGTGCGGCATCCTTAACGCCATCCACGAGCAGAGCGACGACATCAACCGCGGCGTTGACAACGGCGACGAGGAACAGCAGGGCGCCGGCGACCAGGGCATGATGTTCGGCTACGCATGCAACGAGACGGAGAACTACATGCCCGTGACGCTCGACCTTGCACAGCTCATCATGAAGACGCTGGCCGACATACGCAAGGAGGGAAAGCAGATGACTTACCTGCGGCCTGACGCGAAGAGCCAGGTGACCGTTGAATACAGCGACAACGGCACGCCGCAGCGCATAACCACGATAGTTGTCTCGACGCAGCACGACGAGTTCGACACGGACGACAACAGGATGCTGGAGCGCATCAAGGATGACGTGAAGAACATCCTCATGCCGCGCGTAAAGGAGCAGATACACTCGGAAAAGGTGCTCGCGCTGTTCAACGACGGCATCGAATACTTGGTTAACCCTACGGGCAAGTTCGTCATCGGAGGCCCCAACGGAGACACCGGGCTGACTGGCCGCAAGATAATAGTTGACACATACGGAGGCCGCGGCGCACACGGCGGCGGAGCCTTCTCGGGCAAGGACTCGAGCAAGGTTGACCGCTCGGCGGCATACGCGGCGCGCCACATAGCCAAGAACATGGTGGCCGCAGGCGTGGCCGGCGAGATGCTTGTGCAGGTAAGCTACGCCATAGGCAAGGCCGAGCCTGTGAGCATATACGTCAACACCTACGGCAAGAGCCGCGTCGACATGACCGACGGCGAGATAGCCGGCAGGATAAAGGCGATGTTCGACCTCCGCCCGAAGGCCATAGAGCGCGAGCTGAAACTGCGCCAGCCCATGTACTTGGAGACGGCTGCCTACGGCCACATGGGCCGCAGGAACGAGGTCGTGAAAAAGACGTTCACCAGCCGTTACCACGAGGAAAAGACCATCGACGTAGAGCTGTTCACATGGGAAAAGCTCGACCTTGTGGACAAGATAAGGGAGGAATTCAACATCTGACTTGAGAAGTTAAAGGAGTTACAGGAGTTAAAGAAGTTATAGCCATTACCGCAAGAAGCCGCATAGCCGCGGCTTTCGGCGTTCCGGCCTGGGCGTAATGGCCTTTTACGACTTTTTCATCACCTGCCGCAAAAGCATTGGGCTGTAACTTCTTTAACTTCTATAACTTCTATAACTTCCGAATGCCGACACCCCAGACAGACACAACAGCCGCGGCGCATGCCGCCTTCAGCCCCGACACCACGGCCGTGCCGCAGAGCGGCAAGACTGCGCGGAGCGTGGCGGAGGTGATTGGCCGGCTGCCTGACGACGCCACTCCGGCGCAGCAGGACTCGGCGGTGCAGGCGGCGTTCCACGTAGAGAACACCCATCTCAGCACACGTCCCGACACGCTTTCGCTGCCCGGCGTGAAGGAATGGACATGTCCCGGCAAGGTGAACGCGCCCGGACACTACATCGAAAGCCTTGTAAGGCGCGACACTACGCTGTTTCCTGGCGTTGAATGGGGACGCAGCGGAGTGGCCGGCGACCCTGTGGCGTATTCCATCCGGGGCGACGACGTGCTCACGGGGCTTCTGCTGCTGTGTTTCATAGCCGCTCTTATGGCGTACAAGGGCACACGCCGCTTTTTCTCCATGCAGGCAAGAAGGTTCTTCCGTGTCAAGGGTGCGGGCGGCGACGACATGCCAGAGACGACGGCCGAGCTGCGCTCGCAGGTGTTCTTCATGCTGCAGACGTGCCTCCTGCTGGCGCTGGTGTCGTTCATATATACGCTTGAAAGCGTCGCCGACACGTTCATTCTGGCGTCGCAATACCAGCTCGCCGCCGTGTTTTTCGGCATATACGTGGCGTATTTCGCAGGCAAGATGCTTGTGTACTGGCTGGTGAACAACGTGTTCTTCGGGCGCAGGAACAGTGCGGCATGGCTCAAGTCGGTTATGTTCGCCGTGTCGATGGAGGGCGTGGCGCTATTCCCCCTTGTGCTGCTGATGTCGTATTTTGACCTTTCCGTGCAAAATGCCATGGCCTACGTAGCTTTTGTCATTGCTTTGGTTAAAATCTCTTTGTTATACAAGGCATTTGTACTGTTTTTCCGACAGAAAGCCTTTTTTCTGCAGATAATTTTGTACTTTTGTGCCCTCGAAATAGTGCCCTTGCTTTCATTGGGGGGTATTCTCGTAAAGGTAGTTGAACAATTGAAAATAAACTTTTAGGATATTGGCAGATGGTAAGAAAGATTTTAGTGTCGCAACCGAAACCGAGCAGTGACAAGTCGCCGTACTTCGGTATGGAAAAAGACTATGGCGTAGAATTGGTCTTCCGTCCGTTTATAAAAGTAGAAGGGCTTTCGTCAAAGGAGTTCCGCCAGCAGAAAGTCAGCATTCTCAATTATACCGCAGTGGTGTTCACATCGCGCCACGCCATCGACAACTATTTCAAGCTGGCCGGAGAGATGAGGCTGGAGATACCGGAAACGATGAAATATTTTTGCGTTACGGAGACAATAGCCCTCTATATCCAGAAATACGTGCAGTACAGGAAGCGCAAGGTGTTCTTCGGAAAGACCGGCAAGATTGACGACCTGCTGCCGACAATGGTGAAGCACAAGAGCGAGAAGTACCTCATACCCATGAGCGACGTGCACGACGACAGCGTCAAGAAGCTGCTCGACGCGAAGAAGCTCAACCACACCGAGTGCGTGATGTACCGCACGGTGAGCAACGATTTCACCGAAGACGAAGTAAAGACGTTCGATTATGACATGTGCATATTCTTCAGCCCGTCGGGCATCAACGCCTTTGTCAACACCTTCGGCAACTCGATGAACGACAAGGTGGTTGTAGGCACGTTCGGCCCGGCCACGGCGAAAGCCGCACATGACGCCGGACTGAAGGTCGAGGTGGAGGCTCCGACGGTGCAGCATCCGTCAATGACGAGCGCGCTCAAGGACTTCCTTGACAAGAACAAGTGACATAGTTTATGTCGGAACACGGCATGATGACATTCCGCAAGGAAGAGCGTTTGACCGGCAGGGCGCTGACAGAACGGCTCTTCCATAGGGAAGGCAGCCGCTCGATGGCCGCTTTCCCGTTGCGTATGGTCTATATGCAGACCGGCGGCGGAGAGCAGGGCGCGCTGCCCAAGGTGCTTATAAGCGTGCCGAAGAGGTGCCTGAAGCATGCCGTTGACCGCAACAGGGTAAAGCGCCAGGTGCGCGAGGCGTACAGGAAGAACAGGTACAGGCTGGTTGAAGGCTGTGGCGACAACGGCGTCAGGGGGCTTGTGATGGCCTTTATCTGGCTCGACGACAAGCTCTGGAGCACTGCGGAAGTGGAGCGCAAGGTGCGCAACCTGCTGCAAAGGCTGGCTGAAAAGGCGGGGCGCGGATGAAGCGGTTGCTGCATATACTGTCAAAAGCGGCGGTGTGGCTGCTCTGCCTTCCCATCCTTTTCTATCAGAAATGCATATCGCCTTTCACCCCGCCGTCGTGCAGGTTCACCCCGACTTGCTCCGAATATGCCAGGCAGGCGTTGCGGAAGCACGGCCCGTTCAAGGGACTTGCTTTGGCTATATGGCGCATACTGCGCTGCAATCCGTGGGGAGGCAGCGGTTACGACCCGGTGCCTTAGGGAGTGAAGAATTAAGAGTGAAGGGTGAAGAAACCATTTCCGGGTATTTCATCTCCCAGTTTTCCCAGTCCTCCCAGTTCTCCCCGACCTCCCCAAAAGTAATAATCAAAGAAAAACCATACGATGAACAAGAACTTTGTTGAAGAACTCCGGTGGCGTGGCATGTTGGCTCAAATCATGCCGGGCACGGAAGAACTATTGCAGAAAGAGCAGGTTACGGCTTATCTCGGCACCGACCCTACTGCCGATTCGCTGCACATCGGCCACTTGTGCGGCGTGATGATGCTGCGCCACTTGCAGCGTTGCGGCCACAAGCCGCTGGCTCTCGTGGGCGGCGCTACCGGCATGATAGGCGACCCTTCGGGCAAAAGCCTTGAGCGGAACCTGCTCGACGAGGACACCCTGCGCCACAACCAGGAGTGCATAAAGCGGCAGCTGGCCAAGTTCCTCGACTTCGAGAGCGATGCCCCCAACCGCGCCGAGCTTGTCAACAACTATGATTGGATGAAGGATATGGGCTTCCTCCAGTTCGCCCGCGAGGTGGGAAAGCACATCACCGTAAACTATATGATGGCCAAGGAGAGTGTGCAGCAGCGCCTGAACGGCGAGGCCCGCGACGGCCTTTCGTTCACGGAGTTCACCTATCAGCTGCTCCAAGGCTACGACTTCCTTTACCTCTACCAGCACAAGGGGTGCAAACTGCAGATGGGCGGAAACGACCAGTGGGGCAACATGACTACCGGAACGGAGCTTATCCGCCGCACTCTCGGGGCTGAAGCCGAGGCTTACGCCCTGACATGTCCGCTCATAACGAAGGCCGACGGAAAGAAATTCGGCAAGACGGAGACCGGCAACATCTGGCTCGACCCCAAGCGCACGTCGCCTTACAAGTTCTATCAGTTCTGGCTGAACGTGAGCGACGACGACGCGGAACGTTACATAAAGATATTCACAAGCCTTGAAAAGGAGACGATAGACGCCCTCGTCGAGGAGCACCGCCAGGACCCGGGACGCCGCACATTGCAGCGTCGTCTGGCCGAGGAAGTGACCGTCATGGTGCACTCACGCGAGGACTTTGACGCCGCAGTGGAAGCATCCAACATCCTCTTCGGCAAGTCCACGAAGGAGAGTCTGCTTAAATTAGACGAACAGACGCTGCTCGACATCTTCGAAGGCGTGCCCCAGTTTGAAATCGGCAAAGACCAGTTAGGCCAGCCTGCGGTAGAAGTGTTCACCCAGGCGGCAGCCGTTTTTGCCAGCAAGGGCGAGATGCGCAAGCTCGTTCAGGGCGGAGGCGTGTCGCTGAACAAGGAGAAACTCGCCGAGTTCGACCGTGTAATCACTGCCGACGACCTTATTGACGGCAAGTATCTCTTGGTTCAACGCGGCAAGAAAAACTATTACTTGGTGACCGTAAAAGGCTAAAAAGTAACGAAAAGTTTTGGTAGTGGCGTAAAAAACCACTACCTTTGCAGCCGTGATTGTCCAATGGTGTAATGGTAGCACAACAGGTTTTGGTTCTGTTTGTGGTGGTTCGAATCCGCCTTGGACAACATTTCAAACGTAAAGACCTCACATTGCATGAAGCAATGTGAGGTCTTTTCTGTTCTATATACCTGCCGTCAGTTAATCCTTAAAGAAGCGGAAGACAATCCCCAAATTCCATTCAAAGCGTGTAGGCGTGTTCTCCTCGCTGCCTTCAAGGCTCATGCTGAGACCTATTCCGCCGGTGACACCGATGAACCTGTAGACGGGCTGGACGTAGTTGAACATCACCCCAAGCCCTGTTTCCACCTTGTTTCTCTTTTTATAATACCTTGGAGCAAGGTTCAATGCTATGTTAAAATTCTTCATCCACATCTGCATTGCCAAGTTCCAAAGCATCTTCTTGTCTTCAATATGCTTTTCGTCATATTCGGTATTGTATCCGAATCCGGCTGAAAGCCCGAATATAAGCGGTGCTCTCCATCCCACTTTCAGTCCCAGTCCTCCATAATCAACGCCCCAACCCAGGCCCACATCGAAGCAATGGGCGTCTTCGCCCCACTCTTTTGCAGACATGACGCCGTACATCATGGCTTTTCCTATGGCCGTACCGATAGTAGAACCTACGTCGGAAACAGTTTTTTTATACGTGTCTGTTGCTTGAGACATTGCCGGCATAGGGTCTTCTCCGGTTTTCCAAAAGACGGCCTTTCGCATTCCGAAAGGCCGTCTTTTGCCTTGTAAAAGGCCACCTTTCGGAGCGTAAAAGGCGGCCTTTTGCAGAGCGGCCTGCCGCCGGCCAGTTTCCCGTTGCAGGCGGCAGCGTTGGCGGCATGTGGGCAGCCGTGCAAAAAGGGGCGTTTGTTTTTAAGTATTATTCATATAATAATCGTATTAATTAAATGAAAAGTGAATGATTTTCCGTATCTTTGCCGGAGACAAACTGCACCCGGACAATAGCGGGCAAGCCCGCTTGCTTCTCGCTTGTGTTCCTTTGCGTACAGCTAATTTACTGCATTATCAGAATAAATCATAAATAAAACACGTTATGAAGACAAATTACGAAATCCGCTACGCGGCGCATCCCGAGGATGCGAAAAGCTATGACACGCGGCGCATCCGCCGCGACTTCCTCATCGAGAAAGTGTTTGCGGCCGACGAGGTGAACATGGTTTACTCCATGTACGACCGCATGGTTGTGGGCGGAGCGATGCCCGTCAACGAAGAGCTGAAGCTCGAAGCCATCGACCCCCTGCGTGCAGAGTACTTCACTACGCGCCGTGAGGTCGGCATATTCAACGTAGGCCAGGGCGAAGGCACGGTGAAGGTGGGCGGCGAAACGTTCACCCTCGGCTACAAGGAGGCCCTTTACATTGGCCGCGGCGACCGTGACGTGTTCTTCAGCAGCGCCGACCCGAAGCAACCGGCGAAGTTCTATTTCAACAGCGTTACCGCCCACAAGGAGTATCCCTGCAAGAAGGTGACCAAGGCAGACGCCGTTGTAGCACACATGGGTTCGCTCGAAATGAGCAACGAGCGCGACATCAACAAGATGCTCGTAAGCCAGGTGCTGCCTACCTGCCAGCTGCAGATGGGCATGACGGAGCTTGCCCCCGGCAGCGTGTGGAACACCATGCCGGCCCACGTCCACAGCCGCCGCATGGAGGCGTACTTCTACTTCGAGGTACCCGAGGAGCAGGCCGTGTGCCACTTCATGGGGCAGGTTGACGAGACACGCCACATCTGGATGAAGGGCGACCAGGCCGTTTTGTCTCCCGAGTGGAGCATCCACAGCGCGGCGGCTACCCACAACTACACCTTCATCTGGGGCATGGGAGGCGAGAACCTCGACTATGGCGACCAGGACTTCTCGAAGATTACGGACTTGAAGTAAAACCAGCAACCCACCCCAACCCTCCCGAAGGGAGGGAGCCTGATATGCCTTGGCGTATTGCCTGTTTAAGGTATGTACGGCATACAAGCGTGGATTTGATTGCTATTTGGCAAAACATATCAAGCTCCCTCCCTTTGGGAGGGGTGGGGTGGGTCAAAAATAATGCAAAACAATGGACACATTTTCAAAGAATTTCTCCCTTGAAGGCAAGGTGGCTCTCGTCACGGGAGCCGCTTACGGGATAGGTTTCGCCATAGCAGAGGCTTACGCCAAGGCTGGCGCGAAAATCGCCTTCAACTGCCGTTCGCAGCACCATTTGGACCAGGCGCTGGCCGACTATAAGGCCAAGGGCATCGACGCGAAGGGCTACATCTGCGACGTTACCAAGGAAGACGAGGTGAAGCGCATGGTGGAAGACATCGAAAAAGAGCTTGGAGTTATCGACATTCTCGTCAACAACGCAGGCATCATCAAGCGAATACCCATGACCGAGATGTCGGTTGAGGACTTCCGTCAGGTTGTCGACATCGACCTCAACGCGCCGTTCATCGTCTCGAAGGCCGTAATTCCCGGCATGATAAAGAAGGGTCACGGCAAAATCATCAACGTTTGCTCGATGATGAGCGAGCTGGGACGTGAGACAGTGTCGGCCTACGCGGCGGCGAAGGGCGGACTGAAGATGCTCACACGCAACATCTGCTCCGAGTTCGGAGAACACAACATACAGTGTAACGGCATAGGCCCGGGCTACATCGCCACACCGCAGACTGCCCCGCTGCGCGAGCGTCAGGCTGACGGCAGCCGCCATCCGTTTGACAGTTTCATCGTGTCGAAGACTCCGGCGGCACGCTGGGGCACGCCCGAAGACCTCATGGGGCCGGCCGTGTTCCTCGCTTCCGACGCTTCAGACTTCGTCAACGGACACATTCTCTACGTCGACGGCGGCATCCTTGCCTACATCGGCAAGCAGCCTTGACGTGGCACGACCGTGCTTTTCAATAGCTTTAAGGGCGCATCCGCAGGGTGCGCCCTTTGTTGTTTGCGGCATGACTTTCGCCGTGCCAATATGTAAAATGTTCTTAAAAACGCCGCAAAACAATGCGTCCAGTTTGGTAACCAACGGCTTTTTGCCTATCTTCGCAATGTGAAACATAATGTAAAAGAAAGGAGACAACGATGATTGTAATCAGCACAAGGGATTTCAGGGCTAACCAGACAAGGTATCTCGACATGGCGCGCAGGGGCGAGGACGTCATCCTCAAGTCGCGCGATGCCGGCAGCTTCAGGCTCACTCCTGTTGATACGGAGGACGCTGTGGTGAGCAAGCGCGACCTTACTGAGGAGCTGCGCCTCGCCTTGCAGCAGGTGAAAGACCACATGGAGGGGAAAATCAAACTGAAATCGGCAGACACATTGATAGATGAGCTTTGAGATATGACGCTTGCATATCGGAGGATTTATGTTGTGCAACAATAGCATAACCGCTTTCAAATGAGGCTCTTGGTAACAGTCATGCCGCACGCCGATGCGGCATCCAATGAATGCTGCCAACGCCATTTGGCATTATCCGTGTATTCTGGATGCCGCATCGGCGTGCGGCATGACTATTACCGAGTGCCTCGTTTGGTATTAAATTAGGATAGGTTTGTATTCTATCAACAGCAGCTAATCAAGCTCCCTCACTTGTTTTAATTGAGAATTGAGAATGGGGAATTGTGATTACCTTTGCCAACAATCAATCCCAAAGGTAATCACCATTCTCCATTCCCCATTCTCCATTCTCAATTAAAAACAAGGCAAACGGCAATGTAAAAGGCCACCTTTCGCCCTCTAAAAGGCCGTCTTTTAGACTGTAAAAGACGGCATTTTGTAACGCATTGGCAGTCAAGCGGTTATGCAATTGACCGTAAAATAAACTAAATTATTTAGTTAAAATCGGGAAAATTCTTTGTGTTTTGCCGATTTGTACGTATATTTGTTGCACGAATATGGGATGCGGTTCGGCAAAGGGATGCCTCTTTATATCCGTCTTTCGCTATATTCGCGGTATATGGAAAACGTAAAACCTGATTACTATGATGAAGAAACTGATTGTTATTTCTTTTATGCTGGCCTCCGCGGCCGCCGCCTCATGGGGGCAGACTGACGGCGCGGAGGCTCTTGGCGACAGCTGCGTCGAGGCGCACGACACGTTCCACGCGCTGCAGTATTACGGCGAGGCGATGGCTGCCGACAGCTCGGCCGCGCTGCAAAGGAAGGTGGCGCGGTGCCACTACATGCGCGGCGACTACCGCCGTTGCATCGACACTATGCTGCCGGTGGCCGGCCCGGGCGGCGACAGTCTTACCTTGGAGCAGATGCGCTACATGTTCGAGTGCTACAAGATGCTGGCCGACAACGACGGGCAGATGACCTGGGGCAGGGCCATCCTGCGCCGCTGCCCCATGGACGGGGAGATGACAGCCGCCGTGGCGGCCATATACAATACTGACGACAGGTATCTGCCGTCGAGCGCGTCATCGCTGACCAACAGCTTTCTGGAAAAGGACTCGACGTGCATCCCGGTGCTGAGGCAGAACGCCGACGCCAAGTTCCTCATGCAAAGCTTCGACGCTGCAATAACCGTTTACAATAAGCTGCTGGCCCTTGGCGACTCGTCGTACAACGTGGTGTATTCGCTCGGCATGTCGTACATGCAGGTTAAGGAGGACAGTCTTGCCCGGAAGTGGCTTCTACGGGCGGCGGAGATGAAGGACATGAAGGACGCCGGATGCCTGTACCGTCTCGGAATGGTGTGCATCGAGCTTGACAGCCTGGCCGAAGGCATTGAGTATCTTGACTTGGCTTACAGCTTGATGCAGCCTGACGGGCGCGTGGTGTACATAGTGAAGCGCGCCCTCGGCGAGGGGTATTACAAGCAGGGGGACTACTGGAACGCCATATACGCATGGACAGAGGCGCTGCGCCGCAACCGTAACAGCATGGCCACCATCTTCAACGTGGCGCAGACTTACGGCCTTGTGGGGCAGCATGACAAGGAAAAGCAGTTCTACCGCTCGTTCCTTAGCATGGCCGCGCTTGTCGAACGCACCCCGGCGCTTGACGAAATGGTGAAGCAGGCCGAGGCTGTAATAGGCAAGAAAGAAGACTTCCAGGGATGTGTCATAGGGCTGCCGATAGACTGAAGCTGACAAGGGACGAGAAACGAGTTGGCAAAAGACGAGGAACGAGTTGACAGGAGACGAGCAGACGAGCGACGGGGAATATGTAAGTGGCTTTTATCAGGCCGTGTTTTATTTGTATTTTCCTTGTCGCTCGTCTGCTTGTCTCTTGTCAACTTGTTCCTCGTCCCTTGTCAACTCCTAAGAAAAACCAATCAACTCGTCATACACCGAGAGCACTTGCCGTGCCACGTCGTTGTTCTCGAAGCGTGTGATATATTGCCGCGCGGCGGCTATGCGTTCGTCGCGTCCCGGCGCGTCCTTCAGCGTCAGCTTCATGGCTTCGGCCATTCCGTACACGTCGTCGGGGCCGACGTACAGCGTGGCGTTGCCTCCAGCCTCTTCAAGGCAGCTTCCCGTGCAGGCCACAACGGGCAGTCCGCTCTGTATGGCCTCGATTACCGGCAGGCCGAATCCCTCGTAGCGCGACGGGCATACGCAGGCTTCCGCCATCTGGTATATGGCCGGCAGGTCGTCGGCCGGCACGTTGTGCAGGAACATTACACGCTTTCCGAGTCCGTTCTGTGCCACGTAGCGCTTCACCGTATCGCAGTAAGCGGTAGGCCTGCCTACAACAACGAGGCTCACGTCGTCGGACAACATGCGCATGGCCCTTACCGCCAGGAGCACGTTCTTGCGCTCTTCCACCGTGCCGACGTTCACTATGTAGCGTTCGGGCAGCATGTAGTCGGTGTGCACCTCCTGCATCTTCTTCTCGCTCTCGCGCATCTTGTAGCGTGAGCCGCAGCTCTGGTAAATCACGCTTATCTTGTCGGCCGGCACGTCGCCGTACAGCATAATGTCGCGCTTCGTACATTCGCTGATGGCTATTATGCGGTCGGCCTCAAGGCAGGTCTTCCTGAATTTCCATTCGTTCAGCTTCCTTCCCACCCACGAGTACCACTCCGGATGGCGCATGAAGATGAGGTCGTGTATAGTCACGACAGTCTTGATGCCGGCCTCCTTGATGCCTGCCGGCAGCTCGCCCGACAAGCCGTGGTACAGCTTTACGCCGTCACGCACGAGCGCGGTGACCACTCCGCGTGCCCGCCATAGGGCCTTGGTTATGGGGTTGATGGTGGCTTCCGGGTAGACGAACCTGATGTTCGGCCGCGGCTGGATTTGCCGCCTTAGCGCCTCGTCGCCGTATTCAGGGGTGTAAAGGTTGAACGTAATGTCGGGCGTCGCGGCTTCGGCTATGTCGTTGACGAGTGTCCTTCCGTAACTGCCCGGCCCTGTATAGTCGCACACAATGTGCTTGGCGTCATATCCTATTGTCATGGATTATTCACTCTTTACTCTTGGTTCTTCACTTTGTTCAGCGTCCACAGGTAGAAGCGGGGGTCACGCCTGACGGTCTGTTCGAGCATGGCGAAAAAGCGTTTCGTCATCTCGTGTTCGGGCAGCGCGGCCGCGTCGGCCGTGAGCAGGCGGAACGTGCAGGTATATTTGCCGCGTTCGGGTCTTTCCATGTCTACATAGAACACGGCGTTGCCCATCTTCCTGGCAATCTTCTCCGGGCCGGTTACGGCCATTATGGTGCGGTTGAGGAATGTAAGCTGTGTCCGGGCGTTTGAGCATTGCGGCTCCTGGTCGGCCATGTAGCCAAAGATGTTCATCAGGTTTTGCCTGCGGAACGACACGAGATACCTTAATATGTCCTTCTTCGGGACGCATACTCCGCCCATGCTTTGCCGCGTCTTGATGAACAGGCTGTCGATGGTCTTGTTGGGGATTGGTGCGTACACGAGGCCGACAACGGCTTCCTTGTGGCGTGTGAACACTTTTCCTGCCGCCGATAGCAGCTCCCAGTTGCAGTAATGTCCAAGTACTCCGGCGCATGCCTGGCCGCGGTCGAAGCAGTCTTCCACGGCTTCCGTGCCTCTGAACTCTACATGGCGCATCAACTCTTTTTGAGATACGGTCATGAGTTTTACCGTCTCCACGAAGTAGTCTGACAGCCACCGGTAGAAGTCCCGTTCAATGCGGCGCAGCTCTTCGCGGCTTTTCTCGGGGAAAGCCGTCGCCAGGTTGTGCCTCGCCGTCGAGAGGCGGTAGCGTAAAATGCGGTAAGTCATGGTGTACAGCAGTCCCGACAGGGCGTAAAGCGCCTTGTAGGGAAGCAGCGACATGAGGTAGAATGCCGCATATACGATGGCTCGCATGGCTTTTTTCATGGCTTGGTCTAAAGGCTCTGCATGTCGTTCAGCTTCTTGTAATAGCCGTTCATGGCGAGCAGTTCGTCGTGGGTGCCGCGCTCTACGATGCGTCCTTCGTGCATTACGCATATTTCGTCAGCGTTCTTTATGGTAGAGAGGCGGTGGGCTATGGCTACGGTCGTGCGTGTCTTCATCAGGTGTTCGAGCGCCTGTTGCACAAGTCGTTCGCTTTCGGTGTCGAGCGCCGATGTGGCCTCGTCGAGTATAAGGATGGGTGGGTTCTTCAGAACGGCGCGCGCAATGCTTATGCGCTGGCGCTGGCCTCCTGACAGGCGGTTGCCCCGGTCGCCGATGTTTGTGTCGTAGCCGTGTTCCGACTCCATGATGAAGTTGTGCGCGTTGGCTATGCGTGCGGCTGCTTCCACTTGCTCTTGTGTGGCTTCCGCCACGCCGAAGGATATGTTGTTGCGGAACGAGTCGTTGAAGAGGATGGCTTCCTGGTTGACGTTTCCTATGAGCTGCCGCAGGTCGTGTATGGCCATGTCCTTCACGTTTACGCCGTCAATGAGCACTTCGCCTTCCTGCACGTCGTAGTATCGGGGTATCAGGTCGACGAGTGTTGACTTGCCGCCGCCGCTCTGTCCCACGATGGCGAGCGTCTTGCCTTTCTCTATTGTCAGGTTGATGTGTCGCAGTACCCACTTTTCTCCGTAGCGGAACGACACGTCGCGGAATTCTATTTTGTGCCTGAAATCGCTTACGTGTATGGGGTCGGGGCGCTCCTTTATGTTGTTTTCGGCCTTCAGTATCTTGTCGATGCGTTCCATCGAGGCCAGTCCCTTGGGTATGTTGTAGCCTGCCTTGGAGAAGTCTTTGAGGGGGTTGATGATGCTGTAAAGGATTATCATGTAGTAGATGAACGTCGGTCCGCTCAGCCCTTTGCCGTTGAGCACGAGCATTCCGCCGAACCACATCACGATGACAATCATCACCGTGCCGAGGAATTCGCTCATGGGGTGGGCCATCTGCTGGCGTGTGTTGACGCGGCGCACGTTCTCGCGGTATTCGGAGTTCACCCGGTCGAACCTCTGGTTCATCTTTTCCTCGGCGCAGAACGCCTTTATTATGCGCAGTCCGCCGAGCGTTTCCTCCACCTGGCTCATCGTGTCGCTCCACATCGCCTGTGCTTTCAGCGAGCGTTGTTTCAGCTTACGGCCGACGAAGCCCATGACCCAGCCCATCAGGGGGACGAAGATGAGGGTGAACAGCGTCAGCTGCCAGCTGACGATAAGCAGCGTCACGAAGTAGAAGATGATGAGTATGGGGTTCTTGAAGAGCATGTCGAGCGACGACATGATTGAGCTTTCCACTTCCTGCACGTCGCCGCTCATGCGCGCTATGATGTCGCCCTTGCGCTCTTCCGAGAAGAAGCCGAGCGGCAGCGACGTTATCTTGCGGTAAAGGGCGTTGCGTATGTCGCGCACGATGCCGGTGCGTATGGGTATGATTGTGGCCGACGAGAGGAAGTAGGCGCCCGTCTTGAGGAATGTGGCGAAGGCCAGGAAGAGTCCTATTACCAGCAGGGTGGTGGTTGAGCCGTAGTCGCTTACCATCTTGCCCACGTAATATCCGGCGTTGTTTGTGAACACTTCCTTGGCGTTGCCCCAGTCCCATTCCATCAGGCTGGTAACCATCGTGGCTTCGCCTGTCTTGAAAAGGATTTGCAGTATGGGCATTATGGCCATGAACGAAAATACGTTCAGCACCGCTGAGAGGATGTTGAATATCACCGATAGTGCCAGATACTTCTTGTAGGGCGGCACGAAGCGGCGCAATACTTGTAGAAACTCTTTCATAAGGGTTGGCTGGCGGTCTGCTAGCCAGGGTGCAGTCCGCTTTTTTTGATTACGGTTGCAAAGATACGAAAAATTAAGAATTAAGGATTAAGAATTAGGAAAATATGCTTTGTTGGATGTTTACAAACCGTTCTCGGATGATTATAGGATGCCTCGATAGTAAAAGGTGAAAACAGGTTTGGTATAAAATCACATTCCTTGCAGGGGTATAATTTATTATGCCTGAACGCCGCGAAGAGGCGTATAAAGCAAGTAATGCCAAGTAGATACGTTCTTTCAGAACGTTCGGACATAATAAATTATGTCCCTACAGAGGATGTGTTTTCATGTTGTTCGGTATTCAATTAATAACAGTAATCAAGCTCCCTCCCTTGTTTTTAATTGAGAATTGAGAATGGTGAATGGAGAATTATGATTACCTTTGAGGTTGTCAGTTAGCAAGAGTAATCATAATTCTCCATTCACCATTCTCAACTCTCAATTCAAAAGGCGGCAAATTGGAATGCAAAAGGTCACGTTTTACAGCGCAAAAGGCCGTCTTTTAGCGTGTAAAAGACGGCTTTTTGCAATGCATTGAGCGTCAGTCTGTTACGCCTGCGGTTTTATTTCGTCGTGAGGAAGGCGTCAACGCGGCGTGCGGCATCGCGTCCTCCGGCCATCGCCCGCACAACGAGCGATGCTCCGCTGGCGGCGTCGCCGCATACGAACACGTTGGGGGCGAACTGCGGCTGCACGGGTTTCAGGAAGCCCATTGCCAGCAGCACCATGTCGGCCTTTATCACTTCGGGCTTGCCTGCAGGCTCCATCACGGGGCGGCCGCCCCCGGGGTTGGGCTTCCATGTTATCTCCTGCACCTCCGCCCCGGTAACTTTGCCGTCCTTGCCTATGAAGCGCAGCGTGTTGATGTTCCACCTCCGGGTGCATCCCTCCTCGTGGCTCGACGTGGTTTTGAGCGTGCGCGGCCACTGCGGCCACGGGTTCTGGGGGTCGTCGGGACCTTCCGTGGGTCGCGGCATGATTTCAATCTGCGTCACGCTGCGGCAGCCCTGGCGGTGCGCCGTGCCGATGCAGTCGCTGCCGGTGTCGCCTCCGCCTATTACGAGAACGTCCTTCCCCTTGGCGTTGACAAGCTCTTCGCGCTTCAGCTCCGCGCCGGCCAGCACGCGGTTCTGCTGCGCCAGCATGTCAAGGGCGAAGTAAATGCCCTTCAGGCCGCGCCCCGGTATGGCGAGGTCGCGCGCCTCCGGCGTGCCGGTTGCTATTACGTAAGCGTCGAAACCGCCGGGCAGCTGCTCCACGTTGATGTTCTTCTTGAAGATGAACGTTATGCCCTCGGCGCGCAACACGTCAAGGCGGCGGTCGATGACGGCCTTGTTCAGCTTGAAGTTTGGTATGCCGTAGCGCAGCAGTCCGCCTGCGTCCTCGTTCCTGTCGAACACCGTAACCTCGTAGCCTAATAGGTTCAGGCGGTTGGCCGCGACAAGTCCTGCCGGGCCGCTGCCCACCACGGCCACGCTCTTGCCGGTGCGGGCCGGAGGCGGGGCGGCATGGAGCCAGCCCTTGGCGTAGCCCGTCTCGATGATGGCGTGCTCGTTCTCACGCACGGTCACGCTGCTGCCGGTCACATCACCGCAGGTGCAGGCGGCCTCGCACAGGGCGGGGCACACCCGGCTGGTGAACTCCGGAAAACGGTTGGTGGCCATCAGCCGGTGCATGGCCAGCTCCCACTTGCCATGATAAACAAGGTCGTTCCACTCCGGGATGAGGTTATTCAGCGGGCAGCCGGAGGCCATGCCGCCGATCATCATGCCGGCCTGACAGAAGGGAACACCGCAGTCCATGCAGCGTGCTGCCTGCGTCTGCTGCTCCTCGCGGGAGAGCCAGACGTGAAATTCGTTAAAGTTTTCAATGCGTTCCAGCGGCGGAACATCCGTGCTGGTTTTGCGCGTATAGTCGATAAATCCAGTTGTCTTACCCATAACGCTGCCCTCCTTACTTCTTCTTCTGCACCGTGTAGAATGCTTCGATCTGTGCCTGCTCGCCGTCCAGACCGCGCTCCTCAACGGATGCGATCACACGCAGCATACGGTCATAATCGTAGGGCAGAACTTTCTTGAACTTGGGCAGGAATTCGCTGAAGTTGTCAAGGATCTCTTTGCCGCGGGGAGAGCCGGTGGCCTCCACATGTTCGCGGATCAGCTCTTTCAGGGTGGCAACATCGTACTTGTGCTCCACAGGCTCCAGGCTGACGGTCTCCTTGTTCACGCGCTGGTAGAAGTCCCAGTTCTCGTCCAGCACGTAGGCGATGCCGCCGCTCATGCCGGCTGCAAAGTTCTTGCCGGTCTGGCCCAGAACCACCAACGTGCCGCCGGTCATGTACTCGCAGCCGTGGTCACCCACCCCCTCCACCACGGCGACGGCCCCGGAAAGGGGG
>USHW01000031.1 GCA_900554545.1 uncultured Prevotella sp.
GGCTTTAACTTCTTAGCGACCGAAGGGAGCGATAACTCCTTTAACTTCTTTAACTTCCAAAAAACAATTAAGATATCGCTCCGAAATAAACATTGTTTTTGCGCAGCGCGTCGAGCCTGCGCCACAGCACGGAATACTCGTTCTTTTGGCACAAGGGGTCATCGTCAATGATTTTCTGTGCCTCATCTCGCGCCAGCTGTATTAGCTGTCCGTCCTTCGCAATGTTGGCTATTTTCAGGTCGAAGGCCATTCCGCTCTGTTGCGTTCCTTCCAGGTCGCCCGGCCCACGCAGCTTGAGGTCGGCTTCGGCAATGCGGAAACCGTCGTTGGTGGCGCACATTATGTCGATGCGTTTGCGCGTTTCCTCGCTCAGCTTGCGCTTCGTCACGAGTATGCAGAACGACTGTTCAGCCCCTCGTCCGACGCGACCGCGCAGCTGGTGGAGCTGCGAGAGGCCGAAGCGTTCGGCGTTGAGTATCACCATGATGGATGCGTTAGGCACGTTCACTCCTACCTCGATTACCGTCGTTGCGACGAGAATGTGGGTCTCGCGGCTGACGAAACGGCGCATCTCCTCTTCCTTTTCAGCCGGCTTCATGCGGCCGTGCACCTTGCCGAGCCTGAACTCCGGGAACGCCTCGCGCAGCTGCTCGTAGCCCTCTTCGAGGTTTTTCAAATCTATTTTCTCGCTCTCCTTGATTAGCGGAAACACGATGTACGCCTGCCGTCCGGCGTTCAGCTGGCGGCGTATTCCGGCGTAGAGGCTTGTCGTCTGGTCGTCATACTTGTGCAAAGTTTCCACCGGCTTGCGTCCCGGAGGCAGCTCGTCGATTACGCTTACGTCAAGGTCACCGTATATGGTCATGGCAAGTGTGCGCGGAATTGGCGTGGCCGTCATCACCAAGACGTGCGGAGGATTGCCGCTCTTGTTCCACAATTTCGCCCTCTGTGCAACCCCGAAGCGGTGTTGCTCGTCGATAACCACGAAGCCGAGGCGCGCGAACTGTACGCTGTCTTCAATCACGGCGTGAGTCCCTACGAGTATGTTCACGCTGCCGTCTGCTAATCCTTCAAGCGTTTCGCGCCGCTGTTTGCCCTTCACCGTGCCTGTAAGCAGCTTGACGTTGATGTCCATGCCGTGCAGGAACGACGTTATTGTGTCCAAGTGTTGCTCTGCAAGTATTTCCGTGGGAGCCATGATGCAGGCCTGAAAGCCGTTGTCCAAGGCTATGAGCATTGACATGAGGGCGACTAAAGTCTTGCCGCTGCCCACGTCGCCTTGCAGCAACCGGTTCATCTGGCGGCCGCTGCCGGTGTCTTTCCGTATCTCCTTTATGACGCGCTTCTGCGCCCCTGTGAGGGGGAAAGGCAGGTTGTTGAAGTAAAATCCGTTGAAGTTCTTGCCCACGTTGGTGAACACATAGCCGCGGTATTTGCGCCTCCGGTCGCTTGCGTAACGCAGGATGTTCAGCTGGACATAAAAAAGTTCCTCGAACTTCAGCCGGTAGTCGGCCTGCGTTATGTCCTCGTTGCGTTTCGGGTTGTGCTTTTTCCTGAAGGCTTCGTCCCTCGGAATGAGTTTCAGGGGTTGCGTGATGAACGGCGGAAGGGTCTCTGTCAGAGGCTCTTTCATGTTCTCAAGCATGCTCTTTATAAGCTTTTCTACACTCCGCGAGTTCATTCCGGCCTTCTTCATCTTGTCCGTTGTGATGTAGTAAGGCTGCAAACCCATCTGTGAAAGCTGCAGTTCCGAGGCCGGGTCGATGTCGGGATGGGCGAACTGGAAGCGTCCGCTGTACACCGTCGGACGGCCGAATATGATGTAAGGTGTGCCCGTTTGCAGGTGAGACAGCATGTATTTCGCCCCTGAGAACCACACGATGTCGGCCACGCCGGTGCCGTCTGACACGTGAGCCACGAGCCTTGTGCGGTGCGCTCCCATGTCAAATGTCTCGAAACTAAGTATCTTCGCCTTGATTTGTACGAACGTTGTGTCGGCTGACAGCTCGCCGATGCGGTAGACGCGGCTGCGGTCTACATACTTGTAAGGGTAATATTCCAAAAGGTCTTTGTACGTCCTTATTCCCAGTTCTTTCTCAAGCAGGGCCTTGCGTCGCGGCCCCACTCCGGGCAGGAACTGTATGTCTTGGTCCAGTATGTCGAGCATTGACCTTTCGGGTTGTTGGGTTTTAAGGTTATGTGGCTGTTGGGTTATGCGGTTTTACGGTGTTATTAGCCGGTTAAAGCGGTGTCGGTTATGCGGCGTTCAGCCAAGGATGCGCGCCATGCGGAGGTCGAAAGGAGTGGTGATTTTTATGTTCTCACGGTTCCCGTCGATGAGAGTTATCTCCTGTCCGATGCTGTCTACCACCGAAGCATCGTCGGTAAAGCTGTCCTGGTAAGGCTGTTTGTAGGCGCGTTTCAGCAGCTGGATGTCGAAAGCTTGTGGTGTCTGCACCAGCCGATAGCTGTCTCTCGGCACGGTTTCGGAGTTCCCTTGGCCATCGATGTGTATCAATGTCTCGACAACAGGTATCACGGGGACTACCGCCTTGGCCGTGCGCGCCGTCTCATAGCAGTTCCTTATTACCTCGACAGAGGGGAAAGGACGTACTCCGTCGTGTACTCCTACTATGCCTTCGGCGTCGTCAGGAATCATTGCCAGTCCGTTTTTTACCGAGTGGAAGCGTGTCTCCCCGCCCTCGGCCACGGTGTAAGTGGACGTGAACCTGTGTTTCTTGCACAGCTCGTACCAGTATTCGTGCTGCTCTTTCGGCAGGACAATGATTATTTCAAGGCCGTCTCCGCACTCTTTGAAGCGCTTGATTGTCTGCATGAGTACGGGCAACCCGTTGACAGGAAGGAACTGTTTGGGTATGCTTGCTCCCATCCTTGTGCCCTTGCCTCCGGCTACTATTATCGCGTAATCCATATATCTTTGTTGTTTTAGTTGACAAGTAAACAAGCGTTAAGTGACGAGTAGACAAGAGACGAGCATACAAGTTGATGTGTCTTGCCAATTAAGCGGATGACCTTATATATTTGTTCGCCCATTACTTGTTTGCTTGTCTCTTGTTGACTCGTTCCTTGTCTCTTGTTAACTCGTCAACTTGTTTACTTCAGCATGAGGTGTTTGTACATCATGCCTTCGGCTATCTGGTCGGCGGTATGCTTGTCGGTGAGAGCCGCGAGCAGCGTGTAGGCGTAGGGCAGTGATGCCGCCGGGCCTTCGCCGGTGGTTATGTTGCCGTCCACGGTGCACAGCTCGTGCGTGTATTCCGCGCCTTCAAGGTATTTCTCAAAGCCGGGATAGCACGTTGCGCGGCGGCCTTCCAGCAGGCCGAGTCCGCCCAGCACCATCGGAGCGGCGCATATCGCGCCAATCATCTTGCCGCGTGCGTTCTGCTCTATTACGGCCTTCTTCACTCCGTTGTGGCTGTTCAGGTTGGTCGCTCCGGGCAGTCCTCCGGGCAGCATGATGAGGTCCGCATCGCTGAAATCGGCGTCTTCAATAAGCATGTCGGCCTTTATTCCTACTCCGTGGGCGCTCTCCACTACGAGTTCTCCTGTCACGCTGACGGTCTTGAAGTCAACGCCGGCGCGTCGCATTATGTCTAACGGTATGAGGGCTTCTATGTCCTCGAAGCCCGTTGCGAGAAATTCATAAACTTTAGCCATGGTAAATTGGTGTTTATCGTTTTTCAAATTATTATTTAAGGCATTTCAGGTAAGCCTGTATTGTGGCGTGAAGCCCCATGTACAAGGCGTCGCAGATGAGGGCGTGGCCTATGCTTACCTCGTCGGTCCAGGGAATGTTCTGGTGGAAGTAGTGCAGGTTCACGAGGCTAAGGTCGTGTCCGGCGTTGAGGCCGAGACCGGCTTCGCGCACCGCTTCGGCGGCCTCTATGAACGGCTTTATCGCCTCCTCGCGGCATACGGGATAGCCCGAGGCGTAAGGCTCGGTGTACAGTTCCACCCGGTCAGCTCCGCACTGCTTTGCCGCAAAGGCCATTTCGGGTTCTGCGTCGATGAACACCGATGTCCTTATTCCTGCCTCCTTGAAGCGTCCTATCACGTCGGTGAGGAACGTGCGGTTGGCCTTTGTGTCCCATCCGTGGTTGCTCGTTATCTGGTCTTCGGCGTCGGGCACGAGTGTCACCTGCGTGGGACGCACTTCCAACACGATGTCGACGAACTTCGGTATGGGGTTGCCTTCTATGTTCATTTCAGTCTTCAGCAGTGGCCTTATGGCCCTTACGTCGCTGTAGCGTATGTGCCTTTCGTCGGGGCGCGGGTGCACGGTGATGCCCTGTGCGCCAAACTTCTCACAGTCCAGTGCGGCTTGCAGCACGTCGGGGTTGTTGCCGCCGCGTGCGTTGCGTATTGTTGCCACCTTGTTGATGTTTACGCTTAATTTTGTCATTTTTTACACTTTTATGGGCTTTACAGCCCCTTTTGTTCGGCAAAAATGTGTATTTTTGCCGTAGTTTATCCATCGGCAAAGTTACAAAATGTTTGGCATTTCCAAGCATGGCGCGGTGAAAAAGAATTGTAAAATCTGAAATTTATGGCATCACGCAAACTGAAATTCGCATTGTTCGGCAACATATACCAGAGCCGCAAGTCGGCCTGCATACATGAACTCATGTCGTGTCTTGCGGCGCACGGCGCCGAAGTGTGCTTTGAAAAGCTGTTCTACGAATACCTTGTGTCGTCCGGAAAGGTGAAGGAAGGCGGCGCGGAGGTGTTCGCTGACGGCGACTTCACGGCCGACTTCGTCATCTCCATGGGCGGTGACGGCACGCTGTTGCGCGCCGCTTCGCACGTGGGTGGAAAAGGGATACCCGTCATCGGCGTGAACATGGGCCGTCTGGGCTTCCTCGCCGACGTTGCTCCCGATGAAATAGGCATTGCCATCGACTCTCTGTACGGCGGCCTTTACTCTGTAGAGGAGCACACCGCGCTGACCGTCGAGGCCGACGGCAGGCCGCTGCAAGGCCCGTGCCACGCGCTCAACGACATTGCGGTGCTGAAGCGCGACAACGCCTCGATGATTACAATACACGCCAAGGTGGGCGGCGAACGCCTCGTGACTTACCAGGCCGACGGACTTATCGTCTCAACCCCGACAGGTTCTACGGCCTACTCCCTGTCAAACGGCGGCCCCATAATAGTGCCGCGCACGGGCACGGTATGCCTCACCCCGGTGGCTCCCCACAGCCTGAACATACGCCCCGTGGTGCTTCCCGACGACATGGAGATTGAACTCTCCGTCGAGAGCCGCAGCCACAATTTCCTCATAGCGGTTGACGGACAGTCGGAGAAATGCGCCGAGGGCACGCGCCTCTTAATCCGCAAGGCGCCATATACAGTTAAGATAGTCAAGCGCAACGGCCACAGCTATTTCGCCACCCTGCGCGAAAAGATGATGTGGGGTGCCGACACGAGGGAAGAGGGAAAGTGAAAATGAATAATGAAAAATGAATAATGAATAATGAATAATGAAGAATGAAAAATGAAGAATGAATAATGAAGAATTAATTTCCACTCCCATCACTCCCAGTCCTCCCAGTCCTCCCAGTTCTCCCAGTCCTCCCAGTTCTCCCAGAATACTCACCTATTAATATATAATGATATGACAATCAAGCACATCGTAATGTCGGCCCTCATGGCCGTCGCCTGCACACTGTCGGCCGTCGCGCAGGACGCCGACTCGCTTTACGCCAAAGACCTGCTGCAACCCGGCACGCAGGCTCCCGACTTCACACTGGCCGACCCTGACGGCACCATGCACTCGCTCTCGTCGATGCGCGGCAGCTACGTGGTGCTCGACTTCTGGGCTTCGTGGTGTCCCGACTGCCGCAAGGACGTACCGGTGATGAAGGAACTGCACGACAAGTACGGGCAGAGGATAAAGTTCGTCAGTGTGTCTTTCGACGACAAAAAGGATGCCTGGACGCGCTACATCAGTTCAAACGGCATGGACTGGCTGCACCTTAGCGAGCTGAAAAAGTGGAAGCAGACCGAAGTGTCGCGGCTGTACAACATCAAGTGGATACCGGCCATGTACATCATCGACCGCCAGGGGCAGGTAATCCTCTCCACCGTGATGATTGAAAAGCTCGCCGCAAAGCTCAAGGAACTGCACGAACTGTAAGACATACGCGCACTGCGCAAGCCTGAAACAAGGCATTTTTGTATTTGTCATGCCGCACGCCGATGCGGCATCCAGTGTTTGCAACCAATGTCATTTGCCATTGTTGGTTTTGTCTGGATGCCGCATCGGCGTGCGGCATGACTGTTACCGAGAGCCTCGATTGCATCCAAAGAAGTACAGCTAATCAAGCTCCCTCCCTTTGGTATGGTTGGGGAGGGTCTGCTTTTTAATTAAAAATGAAAAATTAAAAATGAACAATTATGATTTGCTTTGTTGGCAGACAGCCTTGAAGGTAATCATAATTGTCAATTATCCATTCTCCATTCTCAATTTAAAAGGCGGCAAATTAGGAGGTAATATGCCGCCTTTTACCGCCTGAAAGGTGGCCTTTTACATTGCAATATGCCACCTTTTGCAACCACGCTGCAAATCCCTTTGAATACAGGGGTTTCCGAAGTCCTTTCACATTGCCAGTTTACCGGCTGCCGTCGCTGCTTCAATCTGCCTATAAACAGAAAAGCATTTGGCTTTGACTTCTAAGCGAACGCAGTGAGCGATAACTCCTTTAACTGCTTTAATTACTAATAAACGGCCGTGAAACGGAAAAAAACTTGTACTTTTGCATTTGTTATGTGGCCCCGATGTGTCGGTAGTCCGGCAGTACAAACGCTGAGGATTGCCGGGCGGACGCGCGTGTGGCTGCGGCAAGAACTTATAATTGTGAAGCTATGGATTACGCGATATACGAGTATTCACTTGGCATGGCACTGGTGCTGATGCTGTTTTTCGCAGCCTATTTACTTGTGGCTAAAATCCCCGACAAGGCCATCTTCAGGAATTACCTGCGCTCGCGGCGCATCATGGGGGCGGCGTTGCTGCTGCTCGCCGCCAACTATTCGGTGCACCTCTTCTGCGGCATAAGGTTCGCGTATGTCGGTGCGGCCATCTGGATGAACATGTCTACATACTACCTGTGCTATTGGCTTTTCAGCTCGGCGCTCACCACCTTGCTCGACCGTTTTTACATCACGCGGCGGCGGTTGTGTGTGCATTTGGGTCTTTGGGCGGTGTTCACTGTCCTTTCGGGTGCGGCGCTGTTGCTTTTCCCCGAGGGGGTTGTGCGTAAAGCCGTGCTCTTAGCCATGGTGGCTTGGCTGGTAGGCTACGGCTTTTTCCTTGCGCGCAGGCTTCTCCTGGCATACCACAGGGCCGTAAGGATGTTCAGCGACACGCATTCCGACGACATCGGGGCATATATCCGGTGGATGTCCGTCTTTACATACTGGGCTGTAATATTCGGCGTAGGGTGCGGCCTGCTGACCTTTTTGCCTGACAAGTGGGTGTTCGTTTGGGTGCTTTCGTCGGTCCCTTTCTACATTTACCTGTTTTATTGTTACCAGAACTATCTGCTGTTTTACGAGCAGGTGGAAAGCGTTATGGAAAGCGAAATATCGTCGGAAGAGGAAATCCTGTGCGGCGGCGCTCCTGAAGGAGCCTGCGTGCACGGCGTTGTCCGTGATAATGACGCCCCGGCGTATCATGCCGAAATAGCCGGGAAAATCAAGGTGTGGATTGACGCTGACGGCTATGTAAGCCCGGGGCTTACCATAAAGGAACTGGCAGAGCGGCTGCACACCAACCGCACCTACCTGTCAGCTTACATCAAGGCCGCGTACAACATGACGTTCCGCGACTGGATTATGGGGCTGCGCATAGGCTATGCGAAGCGCATGCTTGTGCAGAACCCTGAGCTTACGGTTGCCGACATATCCGAGAAGTCGGGCTTCCAGTCGGCAAGCCACTTCATCAGGCTGTTCAAGGAGAGCATGGGATGCTCGCCTGCCAAGTGGAGGAAGTCGGAGGTTTAGCTGTTAGCGGATAATTTCTTTAACAACTTTAATTCTTACGTGGTTTGTTACAAGATGCTTGCTCATAAATATGAGGCTTTATCTTTTGTAGGGACATGATTAGCTTTCGCTGACCTTTGGTTCTGAAGATTGCTCCATTAAGACGCAATCGTGTCCTTAGTTCTGAAAGGACGTATCTGCTTGGCCCTGTCTGATGAATACGCCTCTTCGTGGCGTTCGGACATAATAAATTATGTCCCTACAAAAGGTGTATGTTTATATTAAACTCTTTTTCAACTCCTGATTAACGGACGCAAAGCGTCCGTTAATCCAATATCCTAAACAACAAAAAATAGTCTGAACGACAAAAGCCGGATGGCCTGAACGACAAAAAATTGCCCTCTTGGCAATTGGTGAATATTTTATAGCCCGGCATAGTGCCCGTATGGATTTTTTTCGCTTACTTTATATGCCCGAAATAGCTCCGAATACAGGAAAAACATATAAATATGGACAGAAGAAAATCTATTTTCATCGCGCTTTTGCTGATTGTTGCGGCGGCGTTGCCTGTCGCGGCGCAGCATGAGGCGGACACCGTATTCACCTTCCGTTTCGTGCCGCGCGGCGACATGTTCTATGTGCCTTACAGCGACAATGAGCGTGAGCTTTCGCGCCTTATTGACTGCGTTGAGCATAACCGTGACGGCATACTCGGCGGCCGGGTGCCGCTTTACGTTGACGGCTATTGCGGCTCGTCAGGCAGCGAAAGCGAGAACATGGACGTGGCGAGGACGCGCTCGAACCGCGTCAAGTCGGAACTGATAGTGCGCTGTGGAATTGCCGAGCGCTGCTTCGTTACGCGCAACCACGCCACGGGCGGCGACAGCGTTACGGTGACGATAAGAGTTGCCCCATCCAACCTTCCCGGCGAGGAGGCCAAGGACTGCCTGCGCACCGACGGCAAAAAAGACGGAACGGCAGTTGATATAAATAATAAGGTGGAACCGGCAGAGGACGGCACGGAGCAAAACGCCGTGGCCGCTACGCACGATACAGGCCAAAGCCTCACCACAGGGGAGGGTGGAGGGGCTATCCTCCTGCACGCCAACCTGCTGCGCTGGGCTACGCTGACCCCATCCCTCGGTGTGGAGTGGCGCGTCAGTCCGTCGTGGGGAATACTTGTAAACGGCTCGTGGACGTCGTGGAGCTGGAACGGCAAGAAGCGCCGCTACGCCCTGTGGGAGGTAATGCCCGAGGTGCGTTATTATATGGGTAAGGAGAAGCGCGGCTACATTGGTGCGATGTACAAGGCAGGCGGCTTCAACTACAAGCTGTCAGCTACGGGCAGGCAGGGCGACCTGATGGGCGGCGGCGTCACGGGTGGCTACCGGCTGCGGCTGAGCGATGCCCTGTCGCTCGACTTCTCGGTGGCTCTCGGCTACCTGCATGCCGACTATGAGAAATACAAGGTTATCGACGGCGTGCGCGTGCGTTCAGGCAAGGACACGAAAAACTGGTGGGGACCGGTCGGTGCCGGTGTAACCCTTGTATGGCAACCGTTCTAAATCAAGGAGGTGAACATTATGGAAACGAAACGACACATACCTGTTTGGGCAATGGCAGCTTTGCTGCTGCTTTCTTCCTGCGTGAAAGACGAACTTTACAACACTCCGCATCCCGGTCACGCCAAGATTACGGTCACGGCGGACTGGGCACAGCGCGGCGAAGGCGTGGGCATACCCGGTTCGTGGACGGTCGGCATAGGCGGATACACCGGCACAGAGACTGCCGCGACCCATCTTCCCGACCGGCTTTTCGCCCCGGGCAGCTATACGCTTGCGGCATACAGCCCGGCCGACGGCATCACCGTGAGCGGCACAACGGCCACGGTAGACGCTGTGGGCGGCTTCATCAGCAACGCCCCCGGATGGCTGTTCACCCACGTGCAGGCCGTTACCGTTGAGGCTGACACTGATTATGAGTTTACCGCCACGATGCGTCAGCAGACGCGCGAGCTTACATTGCTGATAGAACCGGAAGGCGACGCGGCCGGTCGTATTGAGGCAATCGAGGGGCGTTTGAGCGGCGTGGCCGGTACGCTTGATTTCGCGACGGGCACCCACGGCACGCCCTCCGACATTGAGCTGCATTTCACCAAAATCACCGACGGCGACGATGCAGGCAAGTGGACGGCCACGGTGCGCCTGCTTGGCATTGCCGGAGGAACGCAGCGGCTTGCCGCCACGCTGACATATACCGGCGGAAACCCGGCTGACACGAGCCTTAACAGCGACCTGACGGCAGCCCTTGCCGGATTTAACGACGACAAGGCAGCGCCTCTCACCCTTGGCGGCACAATGGTGGAGACACCGACTGAGGCCGGTGTCTCCGCCGGAATTACCGGATGGGAAACGGTTGACGGCGGTAATGTGGATGTGGAAATGTGATGGTATAAACAATAAAAGGATGAAAATATGAAGACTAAATTATTTGTTCTGACAACATTGGGCATTACGCTCTCAGCCTGCACAAACGATAACGACGAGATGATTGACGGCCAGGTGGCCGCAGTGATTAACGCAGACATCTCAAACTCTGTGTTGACCCGTGCCAGTGGCACCGCCTGGGCGGACAGTGACGAGATAGGCATCTCCGAAAGCCGCTTCGGCTACACCAACGTGCCCTACCGGTGGGAAAGCGGGAAGTTCACACCGACAGGAACCATTATCTTCTTCCAAGATGACGACCCGACCACCTTCTCCGCCTACTATCCTTACGATGCGGACGGCGGGACACTGACCGCCACCACCGATGCCACGGCGCAGCAGAACCAGCCCGCCATGGACTTCCTCTATGCCACCGGTGCCACTGCCAGTACGCACAATCCTGAAGTGAACTTTACCGACGACACTGATGCAGGCGGCAAGGACTGTTCCTTCCACCACTGCATGAGTCAGATTACGCTCACCTTCAAGGCAGGAAGCGGTGTGGACTTCAATACCATCAAACCCACCGGTTACACGCTCTCCGGACTGATGCTGACGGGCAGCTTCGACACCACCACCGGCACGGCAGAAACGGATGATGCCACAGCGGCGCAAGACCTCGACATGACGCTGACGAATGGCGCACTCACCTCGTCGGTCATCCTCTTCCCACAGACCAAGGCAAGCATCGGACTGAGCGTGTACTACAACAGCCAGCCCTACACCGCCACGCTCGACATCCCTGACGGCGCATTGAAGGCTGGCAACAACTACACTTACACTGTCACCGTCCGCAACAAGGACTTAAGCGTCAGCTCAGCAACTATCAGTGACTGGAACCCGGTGAACGGCGGCAATGTGAATGCAGACCTATAAACGGTGTGGCGTTACGCACGGTAAAACTTAGTAAACAAGAGCGTTCTTTGACAGGTTGGGATACGGAAAACTTCTTCAAGAAATATAAGAAAAGTATCGGCTTGCGCATGGCTTTCGTAAAAAATGATTACTTTTGCGGTAAAGTGTGCAGAACAAATGGGACAGCTGGCTTTCATAAAGATGTTTTTGCTTGTGAGCATTCCCACGGATGTGAATGACAACCGCCGTCATATACATGTGTTCCGAAAAGGAGGTAGACACCTGCATTCTGTGGCAAAAATATGGATAGAGCGGAACGGGAGCAAAGACATTGAGATAGCCGAAAGCTTGCTTTCTGCCAAAGACAATGCCATGTTGGTGGCTGCCATTGACCGTCATTGGGAGTTCTTGAACGAACAAATCACACGGACATTCAACGGCGAAAAGACCAAAGTGAAGAACCTTGAAAAATAAAATACGCTTATGTGTAAGATGAAAGATGTAAATGTAGGTATCAAAAGACTTGACTTCACTGGGCATCGGGGCAAGATGGCTGTGTTCTTGACGGACGGGCGCGAACTCATTGTGCCGCTGTCGATGTTTCCGGACATCAAGCATCTTTCCTTGAAAGAGCGTGAGGAATGGATGATATTGGACGACCAGTATTTTACTTTTGGCCGACTTAGCAAGGTGTATTCAATAAAAGACCTTATGAGTTTGTCGTAGTAGCGGTGTAAGCCCGGTTGACACAAAGAATGTATTTCCGTCCCACCTCGTTTCCCACAAGGAACAGAGGTGGGATGCTTTTTATCCAACCATGTCGATGAACGCTCATGAAATAACAGTAAAAAAACAAATTCATGAGCGATATGAAACATACCTTATTACTTTTCTTTTGTGCAGCCGCCCTGCTTTTTGCAGCGACAGCCTGCATGCAGGACGACCTCACTAACGGCACTTTGCCCGATGGCGAGTATCCATTGGTAATCAACGCCACCGGCCTGCAAGCCATGGCAACCCCTGCCTCGCGCGCCACCGTGGACGGCGACTGGCAGGGCGTACAGACCGTAGCCCTCAGCGTGGGCGGCACGGTAAAGGAATACAATGTGACGGCATCCGATGCCGACGGCTACCGCTCCGCCACCCTGAGCAGCGACACCGACCCGTTCTGGTGGACAAGCCGCGAGGACATCACCGTCAGCGCATGGTGGCCATACGGCGCAACGATGCCCGATGTTGTAGTAAAGGAAGACCAGAGCACGAAGGAAGGCTTTGAGGGCAGCGACTTCATCGCCGCCGAAGCCCAGACCGTGCAGTTCGATAATCCGACTTTGGAGTTCAGTCACCGCACGGCGCGTATAACGGTTAATCTTAAGCCGGGCACCGGCATCACGAGCGTGACTGGAGCCGATGTCTATGTGACCGGCCTGGGCACGGATGGCGGCAATCCGACAACCATCAGCACATATAATGCAACAGGCACCGACACCTACGAGGCACTTGCCGCACCGCAGACCGTGAAGGCGAATACCCCGTTCATACAGGTGGATTTGGACGGAGGCACTTACTATTTCCGTCCGCAGAGCGATGTGGCACTGGTGGCTGGCAGCCGCTACACCTACACCGTCAGTGTCACCGCCAAGGGGCTGGAATTGGCAGGCTGCACCATCGGCGGCTGGACTGAAGGCGGCGGCGAGAGCGGCACTGCCGACGATTTAGGTTACACTTACAATGCGGACACACATACCTACAATGTGTACAACGCAGACGGCCTGTTGGCATGGAACGAGGCTGCGCAAAGCGACCCTAAGCTGAACTGCACACTCACCGCTGACATCAACCTTTCGGGCAAGGAGTGGACGCCGGTAAGCACTTCTTCAAACTATACCGGCATTTTCGACGGCGGTGGGTTCACTATTGATAATCTGTCTTTCAACACTACGGAAACAACACGAGGCATGTTTTCCACAATAAGCAGTCCCGGAGTCGTAAAGAATCTGACGCTGACGAATGTTCAAATTGAAGGAGGTTCGATGGTTGGCTGTATAGCAGGATGGAATTATGGAACAATTACTGATTGTAAAGTGTCCGGCAATATAAAAGGGGATACAACTGTCGGTGGAATAGTAGGATTTAACTTTATGGGTTCTATTACCAATTGCAGTTTCGACGGTAATGTCATTTCAGACGGGGGAGCTGCAGGTGGTATTTCAGGTGGTAATGGCAAGGGAACGTCTACAGGCAAGGGTACTATTATCAATTGCCATTCTTCGGGAAGTATATCATTGACAGGAGAAGGAAGAGGTGAAAGCGGAATAGGCGGTATAACAGGCATAAACAATTCAGCTGGTATTATTATTGCCAGCTATTCTTCAAGCACGGTTCTATGCCCCGATGCCTATGCCGTCGGCGGTGTGGCCGGGACCAATGACGAAGAGGCTATCGTTATAGCTTGTTATGCTTTTGGAGATGTCGAGGGTTATCAAAGTGCAGGAGGTGTAGTTGGAGAAAATGAAAATGACGCACAGCTTGTTGCCTGCTATGCTATGGGAGAAGTGGAAGGTGGTTTTTCTGGCGGCGGTTCAACGGCTGGTGTGGTCGGGCGTATATATAAAGCCGTTGTCACGGCATGTTATTGGGGCAGTTCGGAGGCTTTCGGAAGCGGTACCAGTTATGATGACGGCGAAACGATAAAAGTAAACGGCCGTGATGTCACTTGGATGAATGCCGTGGAGGGAATGAACGCAGCCATCAATGAATGGAATGACTCGCACGCAGACCAGCAGTGTGACTGGATATATCAGACTTCGGATGCGAATACTCCTCCAACCCTGTCAGCAAAATAACAATGAAAACAGTTTTTGTAACATGAAACGAACAACCTTATTATATAGCACCTTAGCCTTGTTACTCGGTTTCACCGCATGTACGCAGGACGACCTTAGCTCCTCATCTGGGGAGCTAAGGGGAACTCCCATGACCTTTACCGCCACAGGGCTGACTCCGAGTGCTGGCACCCGCGCCACGGTGGACGGCGACTGGGAGGGCGTGAGTACGGTCGCCGTCCAGATAGGCAGCGAAGTGAAAGAATATCGCGTGATCCTTTCTACCGACAACCTTACCGCCACCCTCGGCAGCGATGCCCCGCACTACTGGGCGGCAGGAGATACCGTCACTGTATCGGCATGGTGGCCCTATACCAAGGGCGAGGCCACGATGCCCGCCGTGGTGGTGCAGGCAGACCAGCGCGGTAACGGCTATGCCAAGAGCGACCACATCGGCGTGGCGGAGGAACTGCTGCATTACAACGGAGGCACACCCACGCTCGCCTTCACGCACCGCACCGCCCACGTCGTCGTTACGGTAACATCAGGCACACAGACCGTCAGTTCCGTGCGCCTGACGAACCTCTCCACCGCCGACGGCAATCCCGGTGAGATAATCGCCCACGATGCAGGGAGCGGCACCTATGAGGCTCTTGTCGCTCCGCAAAGCGTGGCACAGGGCACGGCGTTCGTCACCATTGCCACAGCCGACGGCAAGACTTACGCCTACCGATTGGAGAACAACGCCGAATGGAATGCCGGCGCGGAATATAAGTATGACATACGCATAGAATGACAACAGGCACTGTGCAGCCGGGTGTCTGATGCCATGCAGCCGTTGGAATTGCGGCTGCACATCGGCTGTAAACAAAACAAGCGGCGGAAAGGAAAAACCTTTCCGCCGCTTCGCAGTCGGGATTACTGGACTCGAACCAGCGACCCCTACGTCCCGAACGTAGTGCGCTACCAACTGCGCTAAATCCCGGTTTGCGGGTGCAAAGATACGGCAAAAAACTGAAACACGTGCATTTTTTTCAAAAAAAATGTTCGAAAATTTGCAAGATTAAATAAAAACACCTACCTTTGCACTCGCAAAAAAGAAATAACGCTGGTGCCATAGCTCAGTTGGTAGAGCAAAGGACTGAAAATCCTTGTGTCCCCGGTTCGATTCCTGGTGGCACCACAAAGAAACGATTGGAAATCATAAAATCCGCTGAAATAGCCTGTATTTCAGCGGATTTTTTATATTCTTAAACACAAAAAGCCGCAGATTTATGAAATAAGGAATTGCCGGTTCGGTGGCTTTTACAGAGTCCCTTGAAAAAGCCACCGAAAACAAGATACTTCACTTATTTTCAGGTATTTACAGAGTTGTCTTACAGGTTAAACCGGTTAACTTTGCCGACCTGGCCGAGTGATATGCAAATATATAATTTGTAAATCCTCCGCTTGACGAAAAAAGATGTCAAACCCATTAAAATCAATGTCATGAGACAAGGAACAATGAACATTCTGTTTTTCGTTTTGAAAACGAAACTCTTGAAAAACGGCGAAGCACCAATCCTGATGCGCGTCACAATCAACGGCCAATACGACGAAGTCCGCATACAGCGCAGCGTACCGCTGAAGCAATGGAATGCGGCAAAGGGCCGTAGCAAAGGTAAAGACCGTGCGGCCAACGAACTGAACGAATACCTTGCCGAACTTAATTCCCTTGCATTGGAAAAGCACAAGGATCTGATGCTTGAGCAGGCGTACATCACTCCACGCCTGATATTGAAACGCGTATTCGGCAAGGACACGGAGCTGCGCACCCTGCTGAAAACCATGCAGGAGGAAATAGAAAGCATGAGGAAAGTTGTAGGTATAGACTATTCACCGATAACCATAAACAGGTACGTCAACGTGTTGAACAAGCTGAAAGCCGCCGTGCCGAGGTTTTACGGCAAGGAAGACATAACTTTTTTCGAGCTGTCTCCAGACTTCATCAAGTTTTTCGACACATTCCTGAAAACGGAGGCCGGCCTGTGCCGCAACACCATCGTTCGCTACATGAAATGCCTGAAGCGCATCGTAAACATGGCCTTGGCCAAGGAATGGATGCGCAAGGACCCGTTTTACGGATACAAGATGCAGCAGGACGAAACCGACCCGGTATTCCTGACATACGGCGAACTGAAAGCAATCATGGACAAGGACTTCAAGATACCGAGGCTTGAACTCGTGCGCGACGTATTCGTCTTTGCCTGCCATACCGGTCTGGCGTTCTCGGACATTTCCACCCTGACGAGGGAACACCTCGTGCAGGACAACAACGGCGATTGGTGGATAAGGAAAGGACGTGTGAAGTTGGAGCACCGCCGCAAGGCTTCGTCCATCAGCAATGTGCCGTTGCTGCCGATCCCTCTTACCATATTGAGAAAATACGAGAACCATCCTCTCTGCGTCAAGACCGGCCGTTGCCTGCCCGTGATGTGCAATCAGAGAATGAACAGCTATCTCAAAGAAATAGCCGACCTGTGCGGAATAAACAAGAACTTGACGACTCACGCCGCCCGCCATACTTTCGCAACGACCATAGCGCTTGCAAACAGCGTTCCGCTTGAGGATGTCGCCGCCATGCTCGGACATTCGACGACAAGGATGACGCAACATTACGCACGGGTGCTCAACCCGAACATCAAGGCAGCCATGAACAATGTAAAAATGCGGCTTGCAATGCAAGGGTGAAAATGCCAAGACATATTCTTTTACTTTTAACAAGAGGTTGTGAATAAAACGGATCTGCACAACCTCTTTTTTATCCGTACCGCCATTCCTGTTTCCGCTTGCAAAGTTAGCCGTCCGCCGTGCGGCACTTGCAAGGCCGCCCTACGGGCTTGGTAGGCAGGAGAAAAACCGTCCTCGCTACGCTGCGGTGTTTTTCTCCGCCAAGCCTTGCCGTGCCGCGGCGTCCGTCAGAAATGCAAGCGGGAAACAAGTATGGCGGTTTGTCAAGCCGCCAATGTCTAATCTAAAAATAAGCGACTATGAAGAAAAAACAAGCATTTGTATGTATAAGACAAACCGACAAGCGAGAACAGGTGTGGTTGTCATTAAAGGCTGACATCGAAAGCCGACTTGGCGTAATACACGCCATAGACACAGGAAAAGCGAAAGGCTACAACCGTTCGCTATTCGTGGAAAGCATATTGAACAAGGTAGGCACTTTTGCCGGTAAAGGGGACGTAGACATTGTAAGGAGGGCTGTAGCTCTTGTGTCCGAGTACAACAAGAACTCAGCAAAACCGGCCGTCACGGAACGCAACAGGCTGTTCAGGATGGAAGTGATGGCATTGGAGACCCGTTCAAGGTTGGAGGCCGATTACGGGAACGTGAATATGGAAATACCTTTCAACGGTGGAACGGTAGTCATAAACCACGAAGCTGACAGGCTTCAGATTGTCTACGGCAAAATTCCCGACGACAACACAAGGAAAACACTTAAGTCGTACGGTTTCCGCTGGTCACCGGCCTTCAAGGCATGGCAGCGCATGTTGACGGTCAAAGCCGTGCTTGCGGCTGAAGAACTGCTCGGAATAAATATCGGTGAAACTGAAAAACAAACAACAACAAGACCTTAAACGATATGAAGCATACGGATTTCTTTTCGATAATAAAACGCATCAAGGCGGAAGAACTTAGGGAACTTGCGGCCGCGTTGCGGCTGCACGGCGGGGCTTATGAGTGGACGGATGTTTGCGACAGCCCCGTTATAGCGGCCGATACGGGTGGAGACCCGATGGATGCCGCCGTGTTGAAAGCAGTCCTCGGCAAGGACGGGCTGCAACTGGAATGCGCAGACACATCGAGCGGCGAATGCATGACAATCATGCCCCACGACGTTTTTGCCGGACACCTGTCATACGTCACCGATAAGGTTCCGCCGATAAACGGTACAGGTGATGTTACGTCGCCCAAGGAACACTTCGCGATTGCATGGCTGGGACGTGAGGACATAGCCGCCAAGGGTTACGACACGTCATGCCTCACGGACGGCATGATGGAACGGATTGCAAGGAGAATGGGCGACGCATACTCTGACAACGGATACGGTGAAGACCTTGACATGGCGGCAATTGAGGCAGGTCTTACAAGAATAAAGGTAAGGACTTTATTTGGAATATAAGATAATGGTTATGGCCGATAGAAAAAGTACACTCAAAATGGAAGAACGAAGGGACGCTCCTGCAAAAGGGCGTTCCTTTTTTCTTGCCGCAAAGGTAGCCGTCCGTGCACGCGTGGCGCAAGGCGGCCTTACGGCCCGTTGCCCGCGGAAAAATCATCCTCGCTCCGCTGCGGTATTTTTCCACGTCAAGCCTTGCCGCACGGTACGCCGTGACGGCTGCACCATGCAGCAAGAAAAAAGGCAAGCCCCTTGCCGGGCGGAACCTGACAAAATACAAACGACATGGAAAGGATAGATTACAAGACGATGCTCGACATCGCACGGTGGCAGCACAACCACCATCCGAGCGAAGGACTCACCTACGGGCTTTTCACGGAAACATTCGGGAAAGACCTCGGACAACACTTCCACGGAAAGTGGACGGCGTATTTCAACGGCAACCTTTGGGACATGCTGGCGTATTTCTGTGGCGAAAGCGCAAACGGCCAAAAGTTCTGCGACATGCTGCTTCGGCAGGTGTCGCTGTACAAAAAGAACAGGCAAAGGCCCATGTGGAAAAACGATGAAGCCATAGACAAGGACATTACGGACAACCTAAAACCACGATACTATGGCACGTTATGACACACCGGTGGAAGTAAGGCCTCTCGAAAGGCTGATTCTCGGTTTCTCGTCGGAATGCGGACGAAACCCAATGACAGTGTTCGAGGACTTCCTCACATACGTAATCCACGGCTTTTCACCCGGAGTGCCGCCGCTGAAAAGCTGGAAATACAAGGGGAAGCAGAACGCGGCATTCATGCGGATGTCCTGCGAATGGCTGACGCTGATGAAGTCAACGCTTGACGGCGGCAAGAAATGGTACGATGCATTGGGCGAGCTTTACATGTCCTTCTCCTCGACAAGCGGACGGAGCGCACAAGGACAATTCTTCACTCCGCCGCCGGTATGCGACCTTATGGTTGCTTGTACGGCAAACAATGGTAATCAACAAGGCTCAAGAGTGAGCGACCCCACCTGCGGAAGCGGACGGCTGTTGCTGGCCTACCACGTCAGGAACCTCGGCTGTTACCTCGTCGGAGAGGACATAGACCGCACCTGCTGCATGATGTCCGTATGCAATATGCTCGTACACGGCTGCGTCGGGGAGGTGGTCTGGCACGACAGCCTGCGGCCCGGTACATTCTCGGGAGGCTGGTACGTCAACCCGTTCCTCACCCGCACGGGCATACCGTCAATAAGGATTATGACAGAAAACGAATACAAAAACAAGAACACAATGCCGTCGCCGACATTGCGGCGGAACGGAATAAAAACTGAATTACAAAACCTTTAAAACAAACGATTATGAAACTGAATGCAAGTATCGAACTGAAGTCGCGACTCACTCACGCGGCGGAGAACGGCAGCGTCATCGCAGCCGACATCCTTACGGAAATCAAACGCAACGCCGACGTTGCGGAGATAATCCGCGGCTCGTACAACTTCTTCTCGACGAAGCGCAAGCGGTCAAACATGGAGAGCTACCAGAGGATAAGGATAATGGTAACGGCGTGCAACAAGAACCTCGCGAACGAGAACTTCCCCGACCGCAACAATCCGCAGGCGCCGTGGTTCCCGGAGAACAGGGCCGACCTCGAACCTTCCAAGTTCGTCCGCCTGTTCAAGAACCTGCCGGAATATTCCGACACGGACATGGCCTACTTCGCCAGCGCAATCTGCATCGACAGCAAGGTCACGGTAAAGCTGCTCGAAGGCGTGCAGGACTTCTTCGAGGCGTACAACGGCGAGAACTACGGCCATACGGCGGACTCGTCGGAATCATGCCTGCACAACTCTTGCATGCGCCACGAGGGCACGGCGCGCAACGCCGCCGACTTCTACGTAAACTTCGCGGGCGCGAAGATACTCGTGGCGAGGGACTCCGGCAACAACGTCCTGGGACGCGCCGTGGTATGGGAGAACGTGAAGTCGCTTTCAGAGGACATCCACGCCGCAGGCCTGACTATGCTTGACCGCGTGTATTACACCCACTCGTTCATCGCGGAGATGATGAGGGAACAAGCCCGCAGCCTCGGCATAACGTTCAGGAAGATGTACAACGACTTCTCCCATGCAAAGGACGTAACGGCCTTGAACGACAACACGGACTCCGGAATAGAGAGGGGGAAATCGTATTACCTCCAGCTCGCCGTGGAAGTTCCGGCCCACAAGTGGCACAAGAAAGGCGCGCCGTACATGGACACGTTCTTCAGCGTGTACCTTGACGGTGACTGTATGGAGCTTAGGAACTTCGATTCGGTCGGGGCGATAGCCACACTCCGCAACACAAGCGGCAGCGCCACGCGGATGAGAATGATATGCCCCAACTGCGGCTCGGTGCACAACCTCACCGACAGTACGTTCTGCCCGGCCTGCCGCCGGTTGCTCTACCAACATACAGAGTTCGGTGACGTGATGCGCAGCGGTGTCGTGGAATACGGCGGACGGGCGTACCCTTCCGTGCTTTTCAAGAAGAAAAGGCCGAAGCCGGCCATGCGTCTTTATCTTCAAGTGAACAAACTCTATATGGCATGAACATGGAAAGACTGCTCGCACTCTACAACACGGCCTCTCCCTCAGGCAGGGAGGGGTCTATCGCCCGGCTCATTATGGCGGAGCTTGACAGAATGGGCGTAAGGCACAAACGCGACCGAATGGGCAACATATACGCCGTGAAGGGACAGGCGGAGACTTACCCGTGCGTTGTGGCCCACATGGACGAGGTGCACAACAGGCGCACGGGGTCTTACTCCGCGCACATAGTGGCCGGCTCGATAATAGTCGGCTACGACCACAGAAAAAAGCGCGTCACGGGCATTGGAGCAGACGACAAGAACGGCGTATGGATGTGCCTTGAATGCCTAAGGGACTTCAAGGTGATGAAGAGCGCCTTCTTCGTGCAGGAGGAAACGGGATGCAAGGGCAGCGAAGCGGCCGACATGGGCTTCTTCGCCGACTGCCGCTTCGTAATCGAATGCGACCGCAAGGGCGACTCCGACATGGTGACCGACATCAACGGCACAGCCCTATGTTCGCGCGACTTCATAACGAAAGCGCAACTGCGCAGGCACGGATACAAGACGGCGCACGGCCTGTTCACCGATGTTTACGCGCTGAAGAGGAAAGGCCTCGGAGTGTCGTGCGTAAACCTGTCGTGCGGATATTACGAGCCGCACACCGACCACGAGTACACCGTGATAGCCGACCTGCTGAAATGCCAGCGCTTGGTGAAGCACGTAATACGCACCCACAAGACCGTAAGCCGCCACGAACACAAGGAACATAGATTCCAATCAGTAAGTCATTGGGACGACTTTGACGACTGCAACGGTTACGGTTGGCTCTATCCGCATTTATTGGGAAGGCGTGAATACGGCGCAAGGATGCTTGAAAGCACTACAAACAACGACAAAACAAAACATAAAGGGAGGACAGGAAAATGACACATACTGAAACGACTGCACCTTGTTTTGCAATCGAAACACCGGAGAGCGGGAAAGAGACAATAATGCTTATGGACGCAAAGGCGCTTGCACGGCACATCATGCGGATGGACTTCGGCACAGAGACGGAGCTTTACCTTTACGCCGACGCTGACGGAAAGCGGGTCGAATGCGCAGCGGCACTGCGCAAGGAAAGGTGGAAAGACACGGAATTCTGCCTGCTCGGAGGCTACGGCCTGCCTGTAAAAGACATCAACATCGAACGTGGATGCAGCCTTGCCGACCTGACTTTGGCCGTCTGCGACACGCTGGGCTTCTTCGGTTACGGACATGATGTCGGCCTCGTCGTCGGCTACGGGTAAATGGTTCTCGCTGTTTTTTCACAACCAAAACCGCAGCATTACGGATGAAAATGGTTACTTTTGTATCGGCTCGGCAAGTACCTGCAAGCCAAAGGCAAAACTTCCGCTTTGCAAGAGGTGGCATTTGACGCTGCAATATGCCACCTTTTATTTCCCAAAACACGGCAAATCGGAAGGTAAAAGACGGCCTTTGCAGAACTGTACATAACTATTTGATTGTCTGCTAATTACAACCGGTCGGGAGACAAAAGCCATATTGCACTTTATTTTACAAAAAGACATTGTCTTTAATACTGACAAATGACGAAACAAAAACGAAGATGAAAGACCAGTTAAGACTGCTCAGAACCTGCATATACAACGAAATTCCTGCCGTAGTATTCCAGGGTGACGACTCGTGCGCTCCCGAAATACTTGAAGCCGCGAAGGAGATTTACCGCCGTCACGGCTGTTCGGAAGAGTTCCTTTACGACTGGCAGCTGCTCGTAGACGAGGTGAAGGCTTACCAAGTGGAGAACGGCGCAAGGGTGAAACTTCCCCGGTTGTAGCCCTCGGAGGCCGAAACCGTAAGGGACGAGATGGCAAGAAGGGAGGCCGCGGGATGAAACTCATAATGTATTCGGCCGACCTCTCGAAGGAGCTTGCACTGACGTTCGCCGACGGCGGCATACGTGCCGGATTCCCCTCGCCTGCCCAAGACTACATGGGCGAGAGCATCGACCTCAACCGCGAGCTTGTACGCCACCCTGCGACGACGTTCTACGCCCGCGCCGTGGGCGACTCGATGAAGGGCTGCGGCATAGATGACGGCGACCTATTAGTAATAGACAAGTCGATTGAACCGCGCGAGGGCGACATCGTTGTGGCCTTCATCGACGGCGAGTTTACATTGAAAAAAGTTAAGCCGGAGCCTGACGGCAGCTGCCTTTGGCTCATGCCGGCCAACGACGACTATCCACCAATCAAGGTGACGGAGGACAACCACTTCATCGTCTGGGGCGTGCTGACATATAACATTAAACGGCAACTGAGGAGGTAAATATGTTCGGCCTTGTTGACTGCAACAACTTCTACTGCTCGTGCGAGAGGGTTTTCAACCCCGCCCTGCGCACGTCGCCCGTCGTAGTGCTGTCGAACAACGACGGGTGCGTCATCGCGCGCAGCAACGAGGCCAAGGCTTTGGGCATTGAGATGGGCGCACCGTTCTACAAGGTGAAGGCGTTTCTCGAACGTAACAAGGTGGCCGTGTTCAGTTCCAACTACACCCTTTACGGCGACATGAGCCGCCGCGTGATGATGCTTCTTGCCGGTTTCACCCCTGCCTTGACGCAATACTCCATCGACGAGGCGTTCATCGACCTATCGGGTTTCGGTGAGGGCGAAGCCTTGCGGAGCTATGGACGGCAAATAGTAAGCACAATCAGCCGTGGCACGGGCATACCCGTAACGCTCGGCATCGCGCCGACGAAGACCTTGGCGAAGGTCGCCGCAAAGTACGGCAAGCGTTACAAGGGCTACGGCGGGGTGTGCCTTATCGACACGGAGGACAGGCGCGTTAAGGCGTTGAAGGGGCTGCCTGTGGCCGACGTGTGGGGCATAGGTCGCAGGACGGTCGGAAAACTCGAATACCACGGCGTGCGCACGGCATGGGACTTCACGCAAAGGAGCGAGGGTTGGGTGCGCCGCGAGCTTACCGTTACTGGCGTAAGGACGTGGCGCGAACTGCAAGGCGAGAGTTGCATTGACATCGAGGAACTGCCGGAGAAGAAGAGCATCTGCACCAGCCGCAGCTTTCCCGACCAAGGCTTGTCGCGGTTAGGCCCGTTGGAGGAGGCCGTCGCCCATTTCGCCTCTTCCTGCTCGCGCAAGCTGAAGGGTCAGGACAGTTGTTGCCGCGCCGTCACCGTGTTCGCCTATACAAGCCGTTTCCGCACCGATGCGCCAAGCAGTACCATCAACCGCACCGTAACCCTCACCGTACCGACAAACGACCTGCGCGAGCTTGTATCGGTATCAGTCGGCGCGTTGCGCTCGCAATGGAACGCGTCCGCCACGTTTTTCTACAAGAAGGCTGGCGTGATAGTCTGGGATATCTGCCCCTCCGGCGCAGTGCAGGGCGACCTTTTCGACACCATCGACCGCGCAAAGCAAGCCCGTCTTGCCGCCGCAATCGACGCCATAAACCGCAAAAACGGCTACAACACTGTAAAAGTTGCCGTGCAGGGTACGGACGACAGCTGGCGCATGAAGCACGAATACGAGTCCGGAAAATACACTACCAACATTGATGACGTAATAAAGGTTAGAACATAATCCGTTCAACTTAAATAAGCAATATAAGATTATTAATTGAGAGAAATGTCCCAGAGATCAATATCCCGTAAATAAGATATGAGTCATATACTTTTATTATACAGTTGGCTACATCATTATAAGTAAGAAGCGTTATATATGCCTGCATAATGTCTGAGCGGACTGTTTGGTAAAAGCTGTGAAGGTTATTACATGGACAGCCGTGAGAAATGTCACTCCCTCAAACTAACAGAGTCTGGCATTATTTCGGCCGTGCGCTAGATACTTCTTGAGATTCCTTGAATAAAGGTCTACAAGCTGTTCCTAATCCTCAAAAGACATATATTTGCGAAAGATTTGCGACCATGACCATTTCCACCGTATCATGCACAATAACGACTTGATGCTCAGGCCTTACCGTAAACATCATACGACAGACTCCAATCACAACAGCAGTAAATACAAGAATTTTATCAAAGGCTTCAGTCCCAAGAGCAAGAACCAGCTCAGAGTTGCGATATAACATATACATTGTCAGTCCTTACGGACTTGACGGCCTCATTTACCACTTTGAACGCGGAGTATACTGCGGCGGTGTGTACACCTACAACACACCATCGGCGAGCAGATCAGTATAACGGAGGACTATTGCCTCACAGATATGCTGTGGCCGAGCGTATCTACGGTATCATAAAACAGAATAGTTCTACAGGATGACATCATAGAATTTTACAATATACGCAGACCGCACATGAGCAATTAGGGGAGACTTACACCGTGCAGGTTCAGGTTGGGCTTTTATTGTCTATCACTAACAAGAAAAAGCTTGAAGTCCGTATGTTTTTCATGATATTAATTTCATGGCCAATGAAAACGTGTTATATTTGCAGTGTGAATTTATACAGGAAATATTTAAAAGTATGTGAATTTAGTTAGTAAATAAAGACCTTTTGTATGAAGTAATTTTAGACATGGGTTAATGAATGATTTTGCAAGTTAAACAAAGAATAAATTATGATTATATCGAAGAAGACAATTGAAAAATTAAGAAAGCTAATAAATGAAGAAACAGAATATCGTTCAGGATCTAAACTGGTTGCTTTTTTCAATCAATATGGATTTAGAGATGTGTATGGAAATGGCTTCCCCTCAAGATGGATATATACAGAGGAGAAAATACGTGCATTAAATGGAACGCCCGAATTAGATAGATGTATTAAGGATGTTTTTGCGCCAGTAAATTTTATTGGACGATTTTCCGAATTAGATGCTTTTATTGCAGACTTTAATCAATACCTCTGTTTTGATGGATGGAATGTTATACGCAAAGGCAGAGAAATAACTTTTTTTAAAGCAACAAGTATAGATATTGACAAGGAAAAGGAGAAAGAACTCACAATAAATACTACGGAAACGGATTTTTTAAATGCGGAATTTTCAGATATTCCTCAATTCCGCAACCCTACTAAAAGTCTCAGAGCGTTGTGCCCCAAAACCGC
>USHW01000032.1 GCA_900554545.1 uncultured Prevotella sp.
CCTCCTTACTACTAAACAAAACCTAAAATAAAATGAAAAAGATATTTTCAATAATAGCGCTTTCTGCCGGAGTTCTGGCCGCAACGTCATGCCAAGACTTTCTTGACCAGACGTCGGAGTCTGAACTTAATTCCGACAAGGTGTATGGTTCGACTTACTATACCGGCCTGCGCGTGAACAAGATATATGGCGGGCTTACGCAAGACCGTACATATTCACAGGATTTGGCCATCGTTTGGAACTTGAACAGTGATATAGAGCTTGTAGACGGTCTCGGCGACGATGCAACCAATACCACCAGCGAGCGTGGAAACATGAACTACAACATCAGTCCCGCATGGTCGAAAATCAGCGGAGTATGGGATGCTATCTATGGCGTAATTGAGGATGCAAACCTCGTGGTTGAAGGAATACGCACCAGCCCTCTTTTAACAGGCGGTGGCTCAGACCAAACAACCATGGAACGTTATCTTGGCGAGGCTATTACGCTGAGGGCTATGTGCTATCTTGACCTCGTACGCTTTTTCGGCGACGTGCCGTTTAAGATGGAGTCGTCAAAGTCAGACCTTAGCAACGCATACCTCAGCAAGACCGACCGTGACGTAATCCTTGACTCTTTGATGAACGAGCTTGACGAAGCAATTGAATATCTACCTTGGGCTGACGAAGTGTCAGGTTACACAACAGAGCACATCACAAAGGGCTACGCCCACGGACTGTTGGCACAAATCGCCATGACACGCGCCGGATATGCCATACGTGAACAGCATAAGGACGGATATGAGAAGGCTGCTTACTCTGACGACACCTATCCGACAGAACGTCCTGGAGAGGCAGAGCGTACAGAATTGTATAAGAGGGCGCTGGAACATCTTTCCGCAATCATATCAAACGGTACGCACCAACTCAACCCGTCGTTTGAGAATCAGTGGTATCTCGTAAACCAGCTCACGCTTGATAAGACCTATCATGAGAACCTGTTTGAAATCCCGATGGGACGCAACGTTACTGGCGAGTTGGGTTATACCGTAGGCGTGCGTTTCAACGGCGTAACAACGGAATACGGCTACGGAAACTCTACAGGAAAACTTAAGCTTACTGCACCGTTGCTCTATTCTTACGATAAGAAGGATTTGCGCCGCGACGTCACCGTTGCTCCGTTTGAAATCAAGCAGGACGGCAACAATACCATAGAAAGTATGTTGGGCAACGCTCCGTTTGGTCTCTACTGCGCAAAGTGGGACCCCAGGAAAATGTCTGAAGAGTGGCTTAGCGAGAACCTTGTTGCTACGGCAAAGCACATGACGGGCGTCAACCCCGTGAAGATGCGTTACTCACAGGTTCTTCTGTATTATGCTGAAGTGCTCAACGAACTGGCCGGACCGCAAGGTTCGTATACAGGTGACGCCGGCATTACGGCTTTCGACGCACTGGCTCAGGTTCACCGCCGTGCATTTGAGAATGAGAGCGACGCCAACACCTTCCTCAACTCAATAACAATGACGAAAGAGGGCTTGTTCGATGCTATCATGCAGGAGAACGCATGGGAGTTTGCAGGCGAAGGGTATCGCAAATGGGACCTTATCCGCTGGGGCAAGTTGTACGACAAAATCAACGAGTTCAAGCAGACTTATCTTGCAGAACTGGCTGACGGCACATATCAGGAGAAAGTGTACTACAACTACACCGACGATGCAAAGACCAAGCTTGATATGTCAAGTATAACATGGTATGGCATACCTACTGGAAGTACGGAGGCTGACTATGCGGCAAGCACAGACTCGTTCGGCAAGTCTGTTGACAAAGGTGACGGCAAATCTGACACGCAGAGAGATGTCAACCTCCCGTCAATATCAAGCGGACTTGTGGGCGACAATGTCACGGTGAAAAACCGCTACATAATGCCTATTGCATCTACCACTATCTCCGCGTCTAACGGGCATTTGTACAACTCTTACGGTTACAGCAATTAATGGCAACAACAACTTTAACAAGGTAAAACAATGAAACTAAAAAGCATATACGGTTTAGCCTTGGCGGCACTTGCAGCGGGAGCAGCTGTCACCGCGTGCACCGACGCCAACGACTGGGAAACCAATCCTGCATACGACAGGATGTTCGGCGTGAACAGCAATAAAATCTCTATTGAGACCGACCAGGAAGACCCTTCGTCAATAACGGTTACGTTCACACCTATTCAGGGGGCCGAATACTATGTGATGGAAGTGAGCACCGACAGCCTTTATGACGATGTGCCCATGGGCGGCGACAACGCTACGGTGTTCGGTGAGGACAAGACCATTACCACTTCGCCCGCAAAACTGACGAACTTGCGTGAGGAAACCAATTATTTCATGCGAATAAAGACCATGTCGTCAACCTCGGCTGAGAGCCATTGGGTTTACTACAACATGGGCGAATCGTTCAAGACTCTCGGAATTATCTATGACGTTCCATCGTCAGACATACTTGAAAGCAGTGTTACGTTACGGTGGATAGCAGGGGCTGAGGTTACACACATTACTTATACAACTACGGTTGGCGAGCAGGAAGTAACCGAGACACGCACACTTACCGATGCGGAAATAGCAGCGTCTTCATGCACCATAACCGGACTTGAGCAGAACAAGACTTACAAGTTTGCCATCTATAACAACGACGTACTCCGCGGTACCAAGACTGTCAAGACCGCTAAGGCCATGCCTTGGGCTACAGTGCGCCAGGAACTCGGTGACGATGTTACGCAGATTGACCAGGAACTCATGGACATGCTTGCGCAGAAGGCTCTCGACATAATGGCGGCAGAAGGCAAAGACACTGCCAGCGTAACCATTGGTGTGCCGGCAGGCAAGATTTTGACACTTGGAACAGACGCTGAAGGTCTTGCAATTCCTGAAAATGTGTCAGTGACATTCTTCGGTTTGGCTGGCGAAGTGCCGACTCTCCAAGTTTACAAGTCTTTAGACGTTGCAGGAAACCACGGATATGTAAGGTTTGAGCACATCAATGTCGATGGTATGTATGACGGCGACGCAGGAGTAAAAGGCTGCGAATACGTTATCAATCAGGAAGCGGCTTGTTCTATAGATTCGTTGTCTTTCGTAGAGTGCAACATTTCCAATTTGAACAGCGCATTGGTTCGTATCAAATCTGGAGATTATAAGGAGATAAACAAGTTACGGATTGACAACTGTATTGTTACGAACCATGCCGGGGCATATCAGTTCCTTTGCTTCGCTAAGGTTGACTTCAAGATAGACGATATTGAAATTACAAACTCGACGTTTAACAAGATTTGCCAGGGCAAGAAGACATTTATCGACTTAGAAAATTCAGCTTATAACACAAACATCAACGTTGAGGGCTGTACATTCTACAATCTTCTTGGAGACGGAGCATATCTGATAAGTGCAAAAGGTGTTACAGGTAGCGTGAACGCAACATTCTTCAAAGTTCTGCTGGCCAAGACTTATACAGAAAAGGCAAGAGGATATCAGGGCGACAATATCACAATATCTGCGCCAAGCTCTTATTTGCTTTCAGACTTTGTCTTTGAAAAGAATGAGCTTGATATGTTTAATACATACAATGGTTCTTCTTCAGACGTATTCACTGACCCAGCATCAGGTGACTTCACTCTCAAGGTGAACGACCTTATCAGGGAGCAGGTTGGCGACCCGCGTTGGTACACAACTCAATAATCACCTTATATATTGACATTAAAGAGGGGCAAGCATTGGCCCCTCTTTTTGTTTTTTCATGCTAACCGTTTTGCCTGTAAGCATATTTTCGTTATCTTTGCCCACACAACCATAAGGAGGATATGAAATGAAAGACAATCTGATACGTTTCGACTGGGCGATGAAACGCCTGCTGCGCGACAAGAGCAATTACGTGGTGTTGGAGGGCTTCCTCTCCACGCTGCTCGGCGAAGACCTGCGCATCTGCCGCTTCCTCGAAAGCGAGGGCAACCAGGAGGACGCCACCGACAAGTTTAACCGCGCCGATATGCTTGTGGAGGACACCAACGGCAAGCTGCTAATCATCGAGGTGCAGAACAACCGTGAGCTTGATTACTTCCACCGTATGCTCTACGGCGTGTCGAAGACCATATCTGAGTATATCAACCTTGGTGACGACTATGACAAGGTTCGCAAGGTGTACTCTATCAACATAGTGTACTTCGACCTCGGCCAGGGAAAGGACTATGTTTACCACGGCAAGACGGAGTTTCGCGGCCTGCACGATAAGGACGACATCCTGCAGCTGTCCGTTCGCCAGCGTGAGATATTCATTGGCAAGGATGCAGGCGACATCTTCCCCGAATATTACGTGTTGCGCGTCAACGATTTTGACAAGGTGGCGCGCACACCGCTTGACGAGTGGGTGAAGTTTCTCAAGACTGGCGAAATAGATGCCTCGGCCACGGCCAAGGGACTGCCCGAGGCGCGTGAACGCCTGCGCATAGACGCCCTTCCCGACCGTGAAAAGCATGCTTACTACCGCGACATGGAGGCTTTGCGCTATCAGCGCAGCGTAATCAAGACCGGCTGGGACGAGGGACACGCCGATGGGCTTGCGGAAGGTAGAGCGGAAGGCAGAGCTGAGGGTCGGGCAGAAGGCAAAGCCGAAGGTCGGGCGGAAGGACTTGCCGAAGGGCGGGTCGAAGGTATGGTTGAAAACGCCAAAGAGGTGGCGCGGAAGATGAAAGCCTTGGGTTTGCCTGTTGAGACGATAGCACAATGCACCAACCTGTCGGAGGATGAAATTGCAAGCCTTTAGTTTTTGCATTCTGTATGGATGCAGGATGCGGCATATTGGTTTGCAAAATGCTGTAACTGGCGCGGTAAAGTGCGGCAATTTATAAAGCAAAAGGGCATGTTTTACATGCCCTTTTGCTTTGTTTATAATTTTTGTTTTTCGCTGTCACACTGTCATCAAGGTTGTAATACATTGCAATACAGCGATTTACAATGTGACAAACGAACATGGTCAACAATCCCCTCTTTTATCATTGCCACGCCTGTTGTCATACTATAAGTCGTTGACACACAGAGGGCGTCATGCCGTGTAACGGTGTGACAGTAGAAATACAAACTTTTTACGCATGCGTTTTCTCACATGTTTATTGCCAACTTCTTTAGGTCTTTGTCCATGCTTGATGTGCCAACAAGTACTTCATACTTGCCAGGTTTTACGCGCATGGTGTTTGTTTCTGCGTCCCACCATTCGAATGCATGGCGCGGCAAGTCTATTGTCACCGTTTTTGTTTCCCCTGCTTTCAGTTCTACGCGTGTGTAGCCGCGGAGTGTCTTTATCGGGCCTTCAGCGTCAGCCGGGTTCCGGAGGTAAGCTTGTATGGTCTCCGTGCCGTCGCGTTTGCCTGTGTTGGTAACGCTTATGGTTATTTTCCCTGTCGCCTTGTCGTATGACGGTGTGCCTGTTGTGAATGTAGTGTAGCTTAGTCCGTAACCGAAATGGAATAGCGGTGTGCCGCGGAAGTAGCGGTATGTGCGGTTTGTCATGCGGTAGTCGTCGAACGGAGGCAGTTGGCTGTCGTCCTTATAGAATGTTACGGGCAACTTTCCGCCGGGGTTGTAGTCACCGAAGAGTACGTCGGCCACGGCGTGTCCGCCTTGCTCGCCGGGGTACCATGCTTGCAGGATTGCGTCGCATGTCTCAAGTTCGGGTGTCAGTGCTACGGCGCTGCCGCTGCAGTTTACAAGCACCACCTTCTTTCCTGCCTCGTGCAGGGCTTTCAGTATTTCGCGTTGAGCCGCGGGCAGTTCTATGCTTGTACGGTCGCCGTTGTCGAAGCCGGGTTCTGAAACCTTTGCTTCTTCGCGTTCAAGGTCTGGCGATATGCCGCCTACGAATATTACCGTCTCCACGTCTTTCGCCCTCTCTGCAATCTCGCTTGCCGTGACGTTGTGTACGGATGCTATGTCGAGGCTCAGTACGGCTTCGTTCTTAAGCTGCATGTAGTCAAACTGTATGTCGTAGCGCTGTCCTTTCTTTACGTTCAGCTTGGTCTTGTTTTTGCGCAGGCGGTCGGCCTTCCATCTGTTTATGATTGTGTCGCCGTTCACAATCATCCTGAAACCGTCGTCATTGCTGCGCGTGATGTCGAGCGTCTCGTCTTTTTCGGCGGTGAACGTGCCGTTCATGCTGAGTGTGAAGTTGCTCAGGTTGACGCCCGGAGCGAATGCCGTGTTGCCGCCATTGTCAAAGTGTATTGGCGTGGCGTATGTCGTTTCATAAACCGGTTTGCCCTCCATCTTGGTGTTGTTCCAGAAGCGTGCGCTTACGCCGGGTTGGCCGCTGGCGGTTTTCAGTCGTGAAAAGATGCTTTCGCTTTCGGTCAATTGGGTTATCTCGCATCCCTTGGCGAACCTTACGCCATTGCCGATTTTGGCTTGTATGCCTTCGAGTATGGTTACCGAATGGGTCGGCTGGCCGTAGTATATGCCCCACAGCATCAGTGAGTCGGCCGCGTTGGGGCCTATCACCATTATTTTGCTTGCATCTTTTTCCAACGGCAGGGTATTGTTCCTGTTATGCAGTAATACCATCTGTTCGCGTGCCATCTGCAGTGCCAGTTCCTTGTGTTCCTTGCAGGCGATGACGCTTTCGGGTATTTTTGTCCATGGCACAAGCTCGTCGGGGTCGAAGTCGCCAAGTTCGAAACGCGCTTCAAGCAGACGCACTACGCTCTTGTTGATTTGCTCTTCGGTTATTTGTCCGGCCTTCACCGCATCGGGAAGGTGGCGGTATTCGCTTCCGCACTCCACGTCGGTGCCGCTTATAACGGCCTTGGCCGATGCCGCCGCCGCGTCTTCAGACACTCCGTGAGCGCCAGGTTCCCAAAAGTCGCTTATTGCTCCGCAGTCGCTTACCACAAGCCCTTTGAAGCCCCATTCGTCGCGTAATATTTGTTGTAGCAGGCGGTTGCTGCCGCAGCACGGGTCGCCGTCGATGCGCTGGTAGGCGCACATCACCTCTTTCACTCCGCCTTGCTGCACGAGGTCGCGGAATGCTGGCAGGTAAGTCTCCCAAAGGTCGCGCGGCGGCAGGTTTTCTATGTTGAAGCTGTGGCGCGTCTTTTCCGGACCGCTGTGTACTGCGAAATGCTTGGCGCAGGCCAGCAGCTTGATGTATTTCCCGTTTGCAGGGCCTTGCAGTCCGCGCACTACGGCCTGTCCCATGCGCGAGTTCATGTACGGGTCCTCGCCGTAAGTCTCTTGTCCGCGTCCCCATCTCGGGTCGCGGAATATGTTTATGTTGGGTGTCCAGAATGACAGTCCCTGGTAAGTGCCTATATCTCCCTTGCGGCGTTGTGCGGTGTTCTTTGCGCGCGCCTCGTCGCTTACTGCGGTGAAAACACGCTCTATTAGCGCGTCGTCGAATGATGCGGCCATGCCTATGCACGAGGGGAACACCGTGCTTATGCCGTTGCGTCCTACGCCGTGCAGCGCCTCGCTCCACCATGCGAACTGCGGAATGCCCAACCGTGGAATAGCCTTTGAGTTGTTCATCATCACGGCGGCTTTTTCTTCAAGCGTCATGCGCGAGCATAGGTCTACGGCACGTTCGTGAGCCGACAGTTCCGGGTTCTTGTATGGCGGTGTCTGTGCAGCTGCGCAAAGTGTGCAGGCGAAGGCCAGCGTGACTACAATGGTTCTTTTTTTCATGCTGAATGCTGAAGTTTTAAGGTTAAGATGATAAATTGATGTTTTTTTAATATCTGCAAAGATATGGATTTATTCCGTCAAATAAAAACATTTTGTGTGATATTCGGCATAAATACATGTGAGTTTGCCATGATTGTGTGCTAATATGTGAGGGTGTATCCTGATAGTTTGGTACATCAGGCTTTATGCCGTTCTTGGATACGGAAATGTGTAATGGCGCTTTTCCGCTTTTCCTTTCTCACAGTTTTATTTCATTTTTCATCTTTTTCCATGTGCATGGCGCAGTAAATGCGAAGCATAAGATTACCGCTTGGGCAATAAGTTCTTTATGTGTAAAGAAAGGGAATAGGCTACGTTTATGTGGCTTGGGTGTAATTTGAATACAACGGGTGTGCCGGGCGAAAATGTGAAAGACCATGTTTTACTCTGCAAAATGCCGCATTTTGCAGAGTAAAATGCCATCAATTGCACTGTAAAAGATGGCATATTGCAAAGCGATGGCTAACAAGCTGGCAGTCAATATGTTACATCTTGCTTGGCAGCGGCTTCCCGTTAGGTGCGTAAACGACGTGTACGGGACTGGCAGACGAGAGGCCTGCGCCATGTTGGGCAGCCTCGTTTGATGCTCTCTTTTTATTATTCCCTAATACATCTTAACCGAATTTTAACCCGAAAACGTTTTACCGTTAAAACAAAACCATTATATTTGCAGAAATAAATGTGACTAATTCTCAAATTAATAACTAAAAAAATTACGACTATGAGGAAATTTTTACACTTATCATTAGTATGCCTTATGGCAATGTTTTGTGGAACTACGTTCGCACAGACTGTATTCGATTTTGACAACGATTACCAAACGTTATTCCCAACTTTGGCCGGAGTGTCTTCAAATGAAAGCCATGACGGAGATTTTACTGAAGCAACGACAAGTACTCCTCAAAATGGTATTACTGTAACAGTATCGGCAAAGGCAAGTGGAAGCAATGAGAACCGTATTTGGACAAGTACACCACGTCTGCGTATGTACAGTGGAACTCTTACGGTAACGGCTCCCCAAGGAAGAAACATCACAAGCATCGAATTCAGGACGAATGACAAATGGAAAGTAACTCCGAATGTTGGTACTCTGAATGACAGGGAATGGACTGGGTCTGCACAAAGTGTTGAATTTACTGTTGGCGGTAATTCGCAAATCAATTCATTGACAGTGCTCCTTGAAGGCGAAACTATTGAAACGGTAAAATACATAAAAGCAACAACTGTTGAGAGCGGCAAGCAGTATTTGATTGTTGCTGATGTTGATGGTGCTTTGAAAATAGCGCAGCCTGTTTCTTCTAACTATGGTTATCTTGATGTTGAAGATGCAAATGTTGTAGACGACGCTATTGAAATTGAAGAAAACTCAACACTGCCGTTCACCATTACGAGTGCAGATGGAGGATATACCATTATGCAATCAGATGGAAGGTATCTTTATCAGAGTGGAGATTATAATAACTTCAATGTAGACGCAGAACCTTCTTCAGGACATATTTGGACTATCTCTCCCGAAGCTGACGGAACATTTACAATTACAAACACTTCTGTTAACAAGTTTGTTCAATTTGACAGCCAGTACAACTCTTTTGGAAGTTACGCAGATGAAAGAGGAATACTCCCATGTCTTTATGTAAAGGACGAAACTGGAGCAGGTATCAACAATGTAACTGTTGACGAGGAGTTTGATGAGAACGCTCCAGTTTACAACCTCGCAGGTCAGCGTGTAAGCAAGGATGCAAAGGGCATTGTGATACAGAATGGTAAGAAATTTATCAGAAAGTGAAAAGCGGAGAAAGCGGATGCTGTTAAAAGCAGCCGCTAAAAGCTGTTGAGAGCAAAAATGATAGCCGCCCGGACGAAATGTCCGGGCGGCTATTTCATTGTTAATACTTTGTTTTTTGTTTACTTTATCACTTTGTCCGTGGCGGTCTTGCCGTTGGTGAATGTTATCTTGCGGATGTTGATGCCTTTGGCAGGCTCGTTGAGCTTAACGCCGCCGAGGGTGTAATACTCAATCTTCTCAACTTCTGATGCGCCGGCGTTCACGTCAGCAATGCCTGTAGACACGCTTGTGGGGTAATATTCTTCGTAATTGCTATCGCCGTCGGCGTTCTGCGCCTTGACGATGCTTTCAACAAGTGAATTTGCGTAAACCTCGATGTTGGTGTACCAGCCTCTCGGGTCAACGGTAGTCGCGCTTGCGTCTGACGGGTCGTTGGGGTTGAGGTGGTTCGCCTCTTCCCATTCATCGGGCATGCCGTCGCCGTCAGTGTCGAAGTCGGCAGAACGTTCGCTGGTGGGGAAGTTATCCTCCGTATAGCTGTCTTTTGCGTCAGCTACAACGTCGATGAGTCCTGGTTTTTCCGTAACAGAACCTATGTATTTGGCTGTTCCCGACTCTGCTTCTTCCATGTAACGGGTGTCTATAACATCTTGGAAGAGCGATGCGCCGCAGTAATCCATTACTTTGGCGAAAGCATCATCTGCCGTATGGGTTGTTATTTCACCTGTAACTGTTGGCTCGTCCATCCTTATTCTTATGTATGATTCGCCGTCGTATGTCTGGCGTGGAACGTCGTTCCCATAGAAATTGTTTACGTCTTTCGACCAGTGGTCGCCGTCGATTGTAGCCGTGCCGCTGTCGTATGTCACACGTTCCCAGTCGTTGCCTGTGTAACGCCTGCCGTCATTTTGCTCGTTTACGTTGCCGTCGATGTAGTAACGGCTTGTCATATCATAAAACTCGGGATGGTTTTTATCCGAATTGCCTTGTGTAGATACGGTTACGGTTGTAATCCTGCGTGCTTTTGAATTGCTTGTTGCCGGACCGCCTTTATAGTAATTGTTCACCATGTTTATTTGTCCTCCGCCCGGGCCGCCGTAGCAATCGCCGGCGCTGTTGTACACCACGCAGTTACGAAAATCAACATTTTCAGCCTGCACAGTGTTTGCCCAATTGTATTCGTCGTACAGGTAGTTGTCCGTGTATCCGTCCCATCCGTAGCGTGCGCCGTTGAAACGCGGCGAGCGGTTTGATACGTGTGCTATCATGTTATGATGGAAACTGGCAAGTTTTCCGCCCCATATTCCGCCATATCCGTGTGCCCCTTTACCGTGTCCTGCGTTGTTCAGGCTCTCGGCAATGGTACTCCATTGCATTGTAAAGTTGTTGTTGTCATAGAACGATGCAACTTCGTCGATGCTCCAGCTGAACGAGCAGTGGTCGAGGATTATTCCTGTGCGGTGTCTGTCCCAAATGACATCTGCTCCATCGTCAACGTCTTTTTCCTGGCCTCTGCGGCTGCGGATGAAGCGTATTATGATGTTGTCGCCGCCAAGACGGAGCGTGTAATATCGCAACGTTATTCCCGGATATGGCGCTGTCTGTCCGGCAATTGTGGTATTAGCTCCTATTTCAAGGTCGGACTCCAAGGGAATTACACCACCCACATTGAATACTACAATCTTTTTTTCAGAGCCGTCAACAGCCCATCTGAACGAGCCTTCGCCGCTGTCATTGAGGTTTGTCACCACCCTTACTTCTCCGCCGCGGCCGCCTGTTACATATCTTCCGTGGCCTTCAGCTCCGGGGAATGCAGGGGCGTCGGTTTGTGAGAATGCGGCGGTAGAGGTCAATGCTGCCGCTGCAAAGAGTAAAATTTGTCTTTTCATTTGTTGTTTGTTTTAGTTTTATTGCAGACGTACTGGCAAGCGGCGTGCCGGGTTTGTCCCGTTGCGTGCGCGCTGCTTGCCAGTCTGTCTGTTTTTGTTTATGGTTTGTTTTTATTTGTTCAGGCTTGCAACGTCGTAACCCATTTTCTCCATTTCGAGCGAAGCCCAGATGAACGGAGCTATGCCTTTGCCGTCGTTGTCGCGTATCGGTTCGCTGATGTAGTATTCAAACGAACCGTCACGGCGGCGGCTCTTGGGGTTGTCAGGCCCGAGTCCCGACACCTCGCAGCATCGAGTGAGCGACACGGTCTTGTCAGGGTTCACTTTGACAAACTCTTTCAGAATGCCCATGTAGCCTTTGATGCCGGCCTTCTTCATGTCCTCGCCGAAGTAGCCGAGGCGCGAACCTTTAAGCAGAACGTATGTGAACATCGACGAGGCCGTGGCTTCAAAGTAGTTGCGAGGGTCGTCAACGTCGAGCACGTCGCGCCATACGCCGGTCTTCTTGTCCTGCTTTTTCACGGTGGCCTTCATCACGTTGTTCAGCATTTCGATAAGTTTGCCGCGGTTCTCGTAGTCTTGCGGCACTGCGTCGAGCACTTCGAGGATAGCCATTGCGAACCATCCTTGCGCCCTTGCCCATGTGTGTTGCGACAGTCCTGTTTCCTTGTTTGCCCAGAACATGCTGTTGGTTTCGTCCCAGGCGTGCTTCCACAGGCCGGTCTTTTCGTCGTAAGTGCGGTTGTAAGTCTTGCTTATCTGCTCGAAAGCGTCGTCATAATATTTCTTGGCTTTCTTCTCTCCTTTCAGTATCGGGGCGGCCATCGTGTAGAAGGGATGCCCCATGTACACGCCGTCAAGCCATACCTGATGGGCGTATATGGCCTTATGCCACCACACGCCGTCCTTTGTCCGCGGCTGTTTTTCAAGCTGCTTGAAGATTGTCTTCAGTGCTTTGTCCGACTTTTTTTCGGGGAACAGCTGGTTCATGCGCAGTATGAAGCGTCCCGGACGGGTGTTGTCAAGGTTGAAATCCTCGTACTTGTAGCCCGTGATGTTTCCCTTTTCGTCAATCATTCTGGCCGGGTAAGCCTTCAGATAGCTTATTATGCTGTCGCCGCCATACGCCAGGTAAGTGTCGAGCATTGCCTCGAGTTCTATTCCGCTGGCGTAGTTCCATCGCGGCTTCTTGGCGAAGTCGAGCATGTAGGGTAGGGGCACGCGCTTCATTTCAGAGTACGTCATCCACTCGCTGTAATGCTTGTACGGGTATTCCGTGAGGATGAGCGAGCCGTTGATGACAAGGTTGTCGTAGTTCACTCCCTCTGTCTTGCCGGTGATGTAGACGGGCTTTGAGTACACGCCGTCAAAGCGGCAGTCCTTCAGGTTGATGTTGCTTACGTTGGTGCGGTCGTCAAACGCCACAATCATAACGCCGTACTTGCTCTTCTGGCAGGTTACGTTCTCCATGTAGACGTTGCGCACTGTGGGGTAAAATCCACGTTTCGCTATTTCCTTCGGCTCGTAGTCGAGGTTGATTTTCAGCACCGCTTCGGCACACTGGCCAACCTCTACGTTGCGCATGTATATGTTTTCAATCACGCCTCCGCGTGCGGAGTTCGTCTTGATGCGCAGTATGCGGTCGAGGTTGGGGCTGTCCATCTTGCAGTTTTCCACGAACACATTGTTGCAGCCTCCTGATATTTCAGAGCCTATCACCACGCCGCCGTGCCCGTCTTTCATCATGCAGTTGCGCACAATGATGTTCTTGCTGGGCAGTCCGGTGTAGCGTCCCTTGCCGCCTTCGCGCCCGTCTTCGTTGCGTCCGCTCTTGATGGCGATGCAATCGTCGCCGGTGTCAAACACGCAGTTCTCAATCAAGACGTTCTCGCACGACTCAGGGTCGCAGCCGTCGCCGTTAGGCCCGTCGTTGTGTACGGTGACGTTTCTTACGGTAATGTTCTTGCTGAGCAGGGGGTGCATCACCCAGAACGGCGAGCGCACCATTGTCACACCTTCTATTAATATGCCGTCACACTGGTTGAGGTTTACCATCTGCGGGCGCAGGCCCTTACCCGTGCCGAACACCCGTTGCTCCAAGGGTACGCCGTCTTCGGCCATCTTCAGCAGGTCGGCGCGTCCTCCTGGGTTCTGCTGTTTCTCTGCAACGGGCACGTCTTTGCTTTTCGGCGTCTTTCCGCTCATCAGCCACCAAGTGTCGTCAGAGGCGTTGCCGTCAATGGTGCCTTCGCCGGTTATGGCTATGTCGGTTTCCTTGTAGGCGTAGATTAGGGGCGAGTAGTTCATGCAGTCAAGCCCTTCCCAGCGCGTCTCCACGAGTGGATAGAGGCTTCTGTCGAATGCGAACAGCAGCGTGGCGCCCTTCTCAATCACAAGGTTCACGTGGCTCTTGAGCCTTATCGCGCCGGTGTTCCACGTGCCTTCGGGTATCACCACGCGGCCGCCTCCGGCCTTCGAGCACGCTTCGATGGCGCTGTTGATGGCTTTCTGGTTCTGTGCCGGCGTGGCTTTCAGCGACGCTCCGTATTTCGTAATGTCGAAAGTACGGTCGGCGAACTGTGGAGTCCTGATGCTTTGTTCAATCTGTTTGTACTTGGCATCGTCCCATCCCGATGCGTAAACCGCAAACGGGAACAACAGGCATAGCAGCAATGTCTGTATTTGTTTCATAGGTTTAAGTTTGTAAGAGTATTTGTTTATAGTTGACAGATTTCGTAGTTTTGGGTATATTCGGGTACAAATGTAGTGATTAAAATCTGAATATTGAAATTTATAAACTTATTTTTCGTATTGTCATTATATAATTAAGGTATGTTTGCAAAGCTTCCGTCAACAGACAGGTTGCGGCGTATTGTTAAGGTATGTATTGTTGGTGGCGTAACTCCCTGTAAATTAATGCAATGCAAAAGGCCACCTTTCGCGATGCGAAAGATAGCCTTTTGCAAGGTGATATGTGGCATATTGCAAGGCAAAAGGTGGCCTTTGGCCTTGCTGCCTGTCATTGTCTGCGCCAGAAGCGGCTTGTGATGTCTTCCATGCGGCCGTCGTCATGGCGTTTGTACAGCCTTTGGTTGGTGGTAGCCTGCTTCAGTCCGCCAAGCGTTTCTACGTAAGGCCCGAGCTTTACGTAGTCGAATGCGTCAAGCACCGACGGTCGGCCTGTCCGGCTGCGGCCGCTGTACCATCCCGTCTTCATGCCGGGATACCGTCCTCTTACGTAGCGTGAGAGCGACGCTACGCCTTCAGGGTCGGCGTCGCCGCCCATGAAGCAGAAGCATGTAGCCTCTCCTCCGTATTTCGACATCAGTCCGTCTACGGTGTCGGTCGTCAGCGGTTTGCCGGTGTCTGCCCACAGGTATTTGCTGTGGCAGCCCTTGCATCGGCACGGGCAGTTTGATATGTTCACGGCGATTGTCACCTCGTCGGGTATCTCCTGAAACACAATGTCTGTGTCAACGTATTTCAACATGTCCGCAATCAGTTAAGCCTTGATGTAATGTCTGCGCGCGGCTTCCGCCTGACGTGCCGCCGAGAAGTTGCTGACCCGTTTCAGATAGCCTATGACACGGGTCATGTAGTCAACGTTCTTGCTGTGGCAATGGGGGCACTCCGTCAGGTAGCGCTTGTCTATGTGGCCGCAGTCGTTGCACACGGTGTTGGGTATGTTGAACGTGAAATAGTTGCATCCCTCTTTCGCCGCGACGCGCAGCAGCTGGCGGTACTGCGTCTTCGACAGGTGTTCTTCAAGGTTCATGTGCAGCGCCGAGCCGCCGGTAAGGTGCTCGATGTAGGGCGCTCCGTGCAGTTTGAACTTGTCGAGGATGTTCAGCGACGGGTCTTCCACCACGTAGAAGTAGCTGTTGTAGCAGTCGCGCGGCACAGCGTAGCCGTCCTCCCTGTCCCATTTCGCGTGCTTGACGCCTACGTTTTCGGCCGGTATCATCTCGCAGTTGAACATCACGTCCTTAGTCCTGTACTGCTTGTTGTACTTTTCGATGATGCCGAGGACTGAGCGGACGAATGACAGGTAGTCGGCGTTGTCGTTGATTTCGAGGCCGAGGAACTCAGCCGCTTCCACCAAACCGTTAATGCCAATGGTGAGGTATTGGCGGCCGATGTTGATGTAGCCTGCGTCGAACAGCGGCAACATGCCGGCGCGTTGCAGTTCTTTAAGGTTCTCGTTGTATGCCAGTTGCACTTTATGAACAAGGTCGGTGATGCCGCAAAGGAACTCTTTGTAGTCAACGCCGCTGTTCACCGCGTACTGAATGCAGCGGTTCAGGTTGGTTGTGTGGACGCTTTTTGTACCGGTTGACACGCCTCCCGCGCCGAGCGTATAGCTGAAGCCGTTGTTCTGTATCTCGTTGCGCAGGCGGCAGCACGAGCTTAGCGAGTCGGCATTGTCGCTCATGTAGGTGAAGAACGAGTGCCCCTCGGCGTACATTTCGGCAGTGAAGTCGCCCCATTCGGTGTCAATAACGTCGCCGTCTTTTGTCAACAGGGCCATGGTCTCGACGGGAAACGTCAGCACGGTTTTTGTCCGCTCGTGGTTAAACCACTTCATAAAGCGCTTTTGCAGCCAGCTAAGTCCGTCCCAGTCGGGCTGGCTTCCGTCCGGGAAACGGAACTCGCCGAACAGACTTTCGAAGTAAGGCTTGTCGTAATAGGCGATGTTCCAGAACACGGCCTGGTAGTTCCTTGCGCCTGTAGGCTGGTTGATTGAATATACTATTTGTTCGAAACAGTCGGTCACCACCTTGTCGATTGTGCGTTGCTTTATCGACAGGTCAACAACCTTTTTCGCCTCGCGCCAGTAGTCTTTGCCGTATTCCAGGCCTATGAAATAGTTGAGATACATGAGAAATTCGGGCGTGGCGCAGGCTCCGCTGAGCATGCTTGACACCATGAACACCATGTTGACGAAGCCTCCGCAGAACGACTTTAGGTTAGTGGGGGCTGTCGAGTTTCCGCCTATTGACACGGTTCCGCCTATCAGCCATGGGTACATTGTAATGGATGCGCAGTAGTTGGCAAGGCTCGTTTCGTCGTTCTTATATATAAAATGGTGGTCAAGCAGGTAGATATACTTGTCCGCCAGCTCTTTGCCATACATCTTTTTGATGCGCTCGGTGAGCAGCCTGCGGTTCAGGCGGATGAAGTTCGACTTGGGCAGTTCGCCTATCAGGGTGGCTATGTTCTTGTGCTCCACGTTGGCGTTGGCGTCATATTTCGAGCCTGTTGCGGCGTTGCTGGCCGTGCAGTAGTCGGCAAGGAACTTCATCTTTTCCATCGTTTCGCGGTCTTCGGTATGCCGCTGGCGGTACAGCATAAAACTTTTTGCAACTTTGTAGAAGCCTTCGCGCATCAGCGCTTCTTCCACTTGGTTCTGTATGTCCTCTACGGTGATGCCGTCTTTAAGGTCGAGATGGCTTATTATGCGCGATATGCAGTTCAGGTCTGCCGGTTCTTTTACCGAGTCGAACGCCTTTATTATCGCGTTCATGATTTTGTCGAGGCTGAACCGTTCGGTGTTCCCGTCGCGCTTGGTGATGGTGAAGTTCATTGTGTTCATTGTCTTTATTTGAGTAAGATTGTCGTTGCTTATCGTACTTAAAGTTGTCCGTTTGGGAAAACTTTTTTATATTTTAATTTTCAAAAGTTTTCTATTTTGGGTAACTTTCCGCGTGCAAAGGTATGAAAAGTTTTTCAAACAGGATTGCTTTTTACGCGTTTTTGAATTGAAAAACAAAATAAAAATACGCCTTGCCGTTTGTTGTCCGTATCGGGGACTGTTACAAACGGCAAGGCGCATGTCCTGCCTTTTATTGCAAACTTGAGGCTAAAGCTTGACTGACGATATGTCGACAAGGTTGTTTACGATGGCATAAATCGTCAGTCCTGCCGGACTGTGGATTTGCAGCTTGCGCGCTATGTTGCGGCGGTGGGTGATGACCGTGTTGATGGAAATGCACAGGTGGTCGGCAATCTCCTTGTTCGTCATGCCTTGCACGAGGCTTACGATGACGTCTTTCTCCCTGTCGCTGAGCACTTCGCTGCCGTCCTGGTTCCGGCTAATCATTTTCGAAATCTTTACGCTTACGTTGTTCTGCTTGTATTTCAGTTCAAGTTTCCTGATAGCGGGGATGAATATGCTTTCCTCCACGAGCGAGTGGTTTTCAAGCCACTCTTCGTTGTTGTACAGCTTGTAAAGCGTGGCCGTAAGCAGGTTGTTGTGCTGTATGTCGCTCGGAAGGTATTTTATTATGATGTTTTTCAGTTCGCGCAGTTTCTGGTCTGTCTGTCCGTGCTTCTTCGAGAAGGTCTCCATGTCGTAGTCGTCGCTGACTTTTCCGGCCAGCAGGTTGTCCACGTATGGGAACACCGTTTTCTCCTCGTACTGCATGTGCTTTCTTATTTCATGGGCGTACTCGTCGTATAGCTTCATTATCAGGCGCGCCAGGTTGTCGTTGTCATCAAGAGCTGCGGCCAGTTCCTTGCGTATAGTGGGCAGTTGGAAGTTGAGATAATACTCGTGCGACGCCTTCAGGTAGTGCAGCAGTGTAGGAATTGAGAAGCGTCCGCCGTCGTCTATGTCGCGGTGTCCGTTGATTGAGAAGTTCACCACGGCGAGAAACGTGTATGTATCTACGCCTTGGTCTTCACAGACTTCGCGCACAGTCTTGTCGCCGAAGCCGAGGTTTATACCGAACCTGCCGAGGCTTTGCAGAATGTTGTAGTTGTCGGCGATAAGCGATATCATCTTGTCGTCAGCCTCGTACATCTTGTTGTTCTTCATTGTCCGCCTGTTTTTGTAGCCTATGCCTTCGTTTTCCTTTTTTCTTTCAGTTGCAAAGTAACTTATTTTCCGTGAATTGTGCAATCATAATATATAGGTATTTTTGTGCTCGCGAGTATGTGCATCCGTACCTATTAATGATGTACGTCATGCTTTTGCCGTGTCTGTGGCGGCGTAAAAGGTCATGTTCCGCATTCTAAAAGGTCATGTTTTGCAGCCTGAAAGGTCGTGTTTTGCAATCTAAAAAACGGCCTTTTGTAACGCGTTGGCAACCAGGATGTTATGCGGGTAGCTGCATGGTGCAGGCCGGTGCAGGCCGGGTGGGGCGCAGGATGAGCCGCACGAGGTAAAAAAACATGGAGCAATGTGTAATAAAACCCGGTTGCAGGCGTTACATAAATAAAGAATGTAAACCAAATGGACATGCCTATGAAGTATTTTACGCAAGAAGAAAAGTCGCCGTCGTTCAAGACGTTGAATTTAATCAGGCAGATTGCCTACACGTACCGCGTGGTGAAAGTGAACGGGCAGGCCGAGGCTTATTGTCTTAACTGACGCAATACGGGATTGGTTATGGCTACAATGGTATCACCTTCGCTGCTGGCTGCCAACTTCATCAACCTGCAGGGCGACATAGAAATGATTAACAGGAGTGAGGCCGACTGGCTTCACCTTGACGTGATGGACGGTGTGTTTGTTCCCAACATCTCGTTCGGCTTTCCCGTGATTGATGCGGTTGCCCGTGTCTGCAAGAAACCTCTCGACGTGCATTTCATGATAGAGAAGCCTGAACGCTATGTATTGCGCACGGCCAAGACGGGCGCGATGATGATGAACGTTCACTACGAGGCTTGTACACATCTTGACCGCACAATACACGAAATCCACTCTGCCGGAATGAAGGCCGGCGTCACTCTTAACCCCTCAACGCCGGTGTGCATGCTTGAGGACGTGATAGCCGAGGTTGACATGGTGCTGCTTATGAGCGTAAATCCCGGTTTCGGTGGTCAGTCGTTCATAGAGAACACTATAAATAAGGTGAAGCGTCTGCGCAGGCTTATTGAGGAGTCAGGCTCGCATGCTTTGATAGAGGTTGACGGGGGAGTGCAGGCCGACACGGCGCCGAGGCTCGTGGCCGCAGGCGTTGACGTGCTTGTGAGCGGCAGTTACATATTTAAGGCTGCCGACCCTGAGGCTAAAATAAGCGAGCTGAAAAGACTTTGATGTAATTGCGGATTAAGAGTCGGGAAATTAAGAATTAAGAGTTAAGAATTAAGAAAAATACTCTTGCTGGTTGTTGCAAGGCATGTTTTCTTAATTCTTAACTCTTAATTCTTAATTTCACGACTCTTAATTCGTATTTATATCAGTCCAATTGCAGGGCTATATTATGTTCCCTTGTCATCCGGCGCAGGTTGAGTATTGCGTATCTCATCCTTCCGAGCGACGTGTTGATGCTCACGCCGGTAAGTTCGGCGATTTCCTTGAACGACAGGTTCTGGTAAAAACGCATGAACACCACTTCGCGTTGCGTAGGCGGCAGCATGTTCATCATTTTCTTTACGTCGGTCATGATTTGGTCGTTGACATAGCGGTTCTCCACGTTTATGTCAAGGATGTCGTTCTTGCTGAGGTTCGAGAGGTTGTTTTCCTCTGACAGCTCGATAAGGTTGCGTGCGCGTTGCTCCCTGTACCAGTCCATCATTACGTTGTGGGCTATGCGCATAATCCATGCGCTGAACTTGCCGCTGTCAACGTAGCGTTTCTCATGGAGCTTGGTTATAACTTTTACGAAAGTCTCTTGGAACAAGTCGTTTGCCTTGTCTTCATCTCTTACCACGAACAGGATGTATGAGAACAGCTTGCTTTGGTTGCGCGACAAAAGTTCATCGAAGGCACTGTTGTCTCCGTCAATGTAGGCCAAGGCGAGTTCCTCGTCGGTCAATACGTTCAAATTTTTCATTATTACTTTTTTGTTCTTGAAGTAATGATGTTCCGATAGGCAAGAAATGTTGTCAATTGTTATTATTGTTGTTTTCTTCTGCAAATACGGCGCAAACGAGTTGAAAGTAAGCCTGCCTGCAATTTACCGGCTGCAGTTTATCTCATGCAAAGATAAGGATATTGGTCTGCTTTGCAAAAAAATATTTAATAAAATGCGCGTTAGGTTGTCATATTTTAACAAAATGCGGCGTGCCTATGGCATGTAAGAACAATCCCGGAGTTCAGTCGGGGTCAAATTCTAATGCGTCGATGTCTTTTATCCCGGGTATGCCAAGGTAGGTTTTCTGTATGCCGAAAATGGCTATGCGCCGGCCCTTGTTGCCGGGGTTGTCCTTCAGGTTGAGTATGGCGCGGTATTTTTGCTGATGCAGTTGTATTGCTATTACGTTGTTGAAATCAGTCTCTGCCGGGTCGTCGGCCATGAGTATGGCCGTTGGGTAGGTGAATGCCGGTTCGAACTGGTATCTTATTTTATTGTTCGCACCGGTTGCCGCGCCTACAATGTAGCCTTTGACCCATACCTGCCGGCCTATGTCATTGCTGCGGAAAGTGGCTACATCCACTACGCTGCCTGTGGGAAAGCCGTCGTCTTCGCCTCCTCCAACTTCTTCAATCCAGCCTCCGCTGTCGTCGGCAGGCTGCGTTGTTTGTTCTTTTTCGTTTTCAAGCTCCACCTTCTCGCATGAACTTAATGAGATGGCGGCCGACAGAATCAGGGTGATTATTTTTAGTCTTTTCATGGTAAACGGAGTGTAGTCTTTCGCAAAAATAGGTAAATCCCGTCAAACGTCCAAACAAAGCGGATGAAAATGTTTGTTTCATAAAAAGAGGTTGACGCAGGATGCAGCCAACCTCTGACGATTTCGTTAAAATCTTCGAAATCATAAATAAGATGTCGCAAATATAGCGTTTTATAATGTAAAATGCAAATTTTACGCATTAAAAATCTAATATTTAACATTTTGTCGCTTTTTGTGTTCCTCTTTGTGATGTTTTTCCGTCACAAAGTTTGCGTGTGTTGAAAGCGGGCGTGGAGGCGGCTGCGCAGCCGCAAGGCGGCCGTTGCCAATATGGCTTGCACCGTTATAGGCCGTGGCCGTGGGCGTATGGCGTAACATCCTGGTTCACAGCGCATTGCAAAAGACCGTGTTTCGCAATGCGAAACACGGCCTTTTGCAGGGTAAAACGTGGCTTTTTGCAACGTAAGACACGGTCAACGATGACGCCAAAAGCGGCATGCGGCCGGAAGAGTGTCTTTATCTTAGTTTGTTGCGGTTGTAATGCGGCGTAACTTTCATGTTGAAATAAATCATTGATACGAGGCAAAGCACGGAGCCGATGAGGTAAACCATGTAAAAGGTGAAGTGCTGGGCTATGAGTCCGCTGGTGGCGATGCCTATGCCTATGCCAACGTCCCATGCCGTGAGGTATGTGCTTGTGGCCGTGGCGCGCTGGTTGTTGGGCGCAAGGTTGATGTAAAGCGTGTTCATCGCAGGGAAGATGACGCCGAAGCCAATGCCGAGCAATAGCGGCACGGCGAAGAACATTGCTTCGGCGGCGCCCATGCAGGCAGGCGCTACGAAGCGGCACATGCTTAGCATGAAAAAAGCCAGCACTACGGGGTATAGCCCGATGTGTATGCACTGTGTGATATAACCTTGGTCTACCTTTTTGCCGGCTACGAGGCGTGATGCGCCCATGCCGGCTGCCATGAGGGTGAAGAAAAAGCCCGATGGCACGTCGAGGTGTATTTCGCGCGCGTACATTGCGACGAAGTTCGTCGTGGCGCCATAGGGTATGGAGAGCATCAGCAGGGCTATGCTGACGGGTATCCCTTTCAGCAGGATGAAACGGTCGAGCGACAGTTTGCGTGTCGGCTTGGCCGGGGTTGTGCCCGTCTGTAGCTTTTCATTCAGTCTTGTTTTTATTGTTTCGGGCGTGCGCGGCTTTACGCATACGGCGCATATCAATCCCACGGCGCTGAAGGCCATGCCGGTGAGGAATATGTTTGTATAGCTAACATGCCCGTGCATGAAAAGTCCGGTCATGGGGCCGAGTGCCATGGCGATGTTGTTGGTAAGTCCGTAATACCCCAGGGCTTCGCCGCGGCGGCTGCTCGGCGTTATGTCTACGCAGAGCGTGTTGCCGCCGACAGTGACGCTGCTGAAGGCAATTCCGTGCAGGGCGCGCAGCACGATGAACCATGCCAGCACTCCGGCGGCTATGTAGCCGAGGAAGATTGACGCGCAGATGAAATAGCAGAATATGTAAATGGGCTTTCGTGGAAATTTGTCCATCAGGAAGCCGGAGAACGGACGTATGCACAGGCCGCTGACCGTGTAGCAGCTTAATATTGCGCCAAGCATGGCCGCAGGGCAGTTGTAAGTCTCCCTAAGGTAGAACGGCAGGACAGGGATGAGTATCCAAAAACCGAAAAACAGCAGGAAGTTTGCTGCCAGAATGAATATGTAGCTGCTGGTGAAAAGGCGCTCTTTCATCGTGTTGAATTGAGAGTTAAGGATTAAGCGTTGTGAAAAAATGTCACGCCTCCATGTGTACCGTATAATTAAAGAGTTAAGAATTAAGAAAGGCTGTGTGTCTTGTCTGGTTTGCCAACCGCCACACCTTTCTTAATTCTTAACTCTTGGTTCTTAATTCCCTTGTCAGTTAGCCGAATCGAATTCGTGCAGGAAGCGCACGTCGTTCTCGGAGAACAGTCTCAGGTCAGACACCTGATACTTCAGGTTTGTGACGCGCTCGACGCCGAGTCCGAATGCGTAGCCGCTGTAAACCTTGCTGTCTATGCCGCACAGTTCGAGCACATTGGGGTCAACCATTCCGCATCCGAGGATTTCAACCCATCCCGTATGCTTGCAGAAGCCGCAGCCTTTGCCGCCGCAGATGTGGCACGATATGTCCATTTCCGCACTTGGTTCAGTGAACGGGAAATAACTTGGGCGCAGGCGGATTTTCGTGTCCGCCCCGAAAAGTTCGCGTGCGAATGTAAGGAGCACCTGTTTCAGGTCGGTGAACGATACGTTCTTGTCGATGTAAAGTCCTTCTATCTGGTGGAAGAAACAGTGCGCGCGCGCCGTTATGGCTTCGTTGCGGTAGACTCGTCCCGGGCAGATTACGCGGATGGGCGGCTGCGTTGTCTCCATGACACGTGCCTGAACGGAACTGGTGTGGCTGCGCAGTATGATGTTTTTGGTAACGTCGTTAGGGTTTGTCTCGACGAAGAACGTGTCCTGCATGTCGCGTGCCGGATGGTCAGAAGCAAAGTTCATCTTTGTGAACACGTGCAGGTCGTCTTCCACCTCGGGGCCGTCGGCGAGCGTGAAGCCCATGCGTGAGAAGATGTCAATTATCTCGTTTTTCACTATTGTGAGCGGATGGCGCGTGCCGAACCTTACAGGATAAGGTGTGCGCGTGAGGTCGATGTCGTCGTTCCTGCTTTCTTCTGACTCGCATTGCTCGCGCAGTGTGTTTATTCGGTCGAGTGTAGTCTGTTTGAGTTCATTGATTTTTATTCCCACTTCCTTTTTCTGTTCCGCCGGAACATTGCGGAAGTCGGCCATAAGGGTGTTGATTTCGCCTTTCTTGCTGAGGTATTTGAGCCTTAATGCTTCTATCTCTTCAGGCGTTGAAGCGTTAAGTTCTTTCACCTCTTCAAGCAGTTTCGCAATTTTGTCGAGTATCATTTTGAAGATAATTTAGATGCTTATTAAAATCTTGATGCAAAGGTAATATTTTTAGCTTGAATATATACTATAAACCAAAATAAAGTTGTACTTTTGCGCAAATTTTGAGAGACTGTTACAGACGCGTGTAAAGCGAGGCTGAAGGTGCGGTTTGATGGTGTTGTGCCGGCTGAATGATGCGGCCGCGCCTTAGATTGCAAAAAACGGCGACGGCTTTTCCGCATTCTCTGAAATAGTAAGGAATTATGAGAAAGGGTCTTTTATTGCTCTTTGCTGTGTGCCTGTCAATGATGATGGTGTGGACGACAGGCTGCTCCGACAAAAAGCCGGAGGCGGCAGACACCACGGCCGTAGACACGACGTTGGCTGCAGACACCGCTGCAGCTGACACTATCGAGGAAATAATTTCGGAACAACCGATGCCGAAGGCTGCCGACGAGCTGTTTGATGACTTCATTTTCAATTTTGCCGCAAACAGAAAATTGCAGTTCAGCAGGATAAAGTTCCCGCTGAAAGTTGCCGATGGGGAAAGTGTAGCTTCTGTGACAAAGAAGCAGTGGAAGA
>USHW01000033.1 GCA_900554545.1 uncultured Prevotella sp.
AAAAACAAGCCACCCAAAGAAAAAAACGGCGGCCGTCACCGCCCCGGTAAGCCAGCCCGTAAGCGGCCAGAACTCAACCACCGCGCGGTAACTCTCGCGCGGAGGCTCGTGCAGACGCCACAAAGGCAGGCGCGTAAAGAAAATGAACGCCGCCCAAACGGGGTCGTACCATTTAGAAGTATTTAGTGATATGCGCATTCTGAAAGTTGTTCATTTCGTTCAACATCCTCACCGAACTGTCGATAATCGGGTACGAGCAAAGTGCGCCCGTGCCCTCTCCGAGTCGCAGGCCGAGGCTCAACAGCGGCTCGGCACCAAGCATTTCGAGCAGTTTGCGGTGACCGCTTTCGTCGCCTACATGGCCGAAAACCATGTAGTCTATGGCTTCAGGATACTTCATTACGGCGGCCAACGCACAGGCCGACATTATGAACCCGTCAACCAACACAACCATTCTCAACTCGGCGGCGCGCAGCATCGCACCGACGGCGGCCACCATCTCGAAGCCTCCGAAGTAGCGTATTATGGTGTCAAAGTCGTCGCAATCGGGCGTGATTTCAATGAAATGCTCCACCGCCTCGGCCAAAACCTCGAACTTATGGTTCACCCCCTTGTCGTCAAGTCCTGCCCCGGCACCAACGCACTCGGCAAGAGGCACGCCGCCAAGCAGGCTCATCCACACGCTTGAAGGCGACGTGTTGGCTATGCCCATTTCCCCGATGCTTATTATGTTACACCCTTCGGCATGGCATCTGTCTACAAACTCCGCCCCGATGTCAATGGCCTTGGCATACTCTTCCGCGCTCATGGCCGGGCCGTAGAGGAAGTCGCGCGTGCCGCGCGCTATCTTCCTGTCGATTATTCCACTGCAAGACGACAGGTCATAGTCCACGCCAACGTCGACAAGAAACAGCTTGAAGCCGTGCTGCCGGCAAAACATGTTCACCCCTCCGCCGCCGTTTGCGAAGTTGAGCATCTGCTGCCACGTTATGTCGCGCGGCGACACGCTCACCCCTTCGCGCTCAATGCCGTGGTCGGCGGCAAAGAGCAGATGGCACGGATGCTCCAACCGTGGGGTCAGAGTCTGCTGTACAAGGCATATCTGCATGGCCAGTGTCTCAAGCCTTCCAAGCGAACCTTTGGGTTTGTTAAGGTTGTCAATCTTGTCCTGCACGGCCTGCCTTATGCCGTCGCCTACCGGTTTTATATCAAAAAGCCTCATTATCGTATTTCAATTAAATTCCAGAAACAATCCGCCTTACGATGTCACCGCCCTTGACCGGCACCGGAATGCCGCACACCATGAGCGCCACCTCGTCGGCCTTTGACGCCACATACTGGTTCATCCACCCCTGCAAGTCGGTGAAACGACGCTGCACGGCGTTGCCGCTCACCTCTCCGCAGCCTATTTCATTAGTCACAAAGATGAACGTTGCGTCCTGGTCGGTGAACCTGTCAAACTCCTCTTTCATTTCGGCAAGAGCCTCGTCAACCGTCGGCTGGCGCTCGCCTGCGGCACGGTCGAAGAAGAAGTTGGTGCACCACAGCGTCACACAGTCTATCACAGCCACCTTTCCGTGTATGTCATGCCGGCTCAGATACTTCTCTTCCTCTATGTTCTGCCACTGCGGGCCGCGCCGTTGCTTATGACGTTCAACACGAAGTGCGAACTCATCGTCCCACACATGAGCCGTAGCTATGTACACTGGCGACGGCGAAAGGGCGAGCGCAAGCCTCTCGGCACATACGCTTTTGCCAGAACGCTGGCCGCCGGTAACAAGTATAATCTTTTTCATTTTCAAGGTTAAGTGATTGCATCCGCACAGGCGGATGCCGCCAATCTGCCTACAAAGATAATGCAAACCGAGCGCAATGCAAAATAAATTAATGAATATCCGCAGAGCGGATATTCATAGAAGTTAAAGGAGTTAAAGAAGTTATCACGTCGCTTCGCTCCGTTAGAAATTAAAGCCAAATGCTTTGTCGGATGTTTTCAATAAGGCCATAGTTCTTTAAGTAAACATGGAAATTAAAGGAATTGGAGAAGTTATCACGTCGCTTCGCTCCGTTAGAAGTTAAAGCCGAATGCCTTTCCGGGTGTTTTCAATAAGGCGGAAAGCGCGCCGTTGCTAACCGCCTGACTATCAACCGATTTCCAATATGCCATCTTTTACGTTGCAAAAGATGGCCTTTTACACGCCAAAAGGTGGCCTTTTGCATCCCGAAAGGCCACCTTTCGCAAAACCACAGGCATGACGCCCATTAACAAGTCCTGATTTTCGACATCTACGCAAGCCAAAAACAGACTTATTTTCAATTTGTAACCACCTGTAATACAAACATATACCAAAAGCCTTACGATATTGTCCTATTATTCGCTAAATTTAATCTTTTCAAGAGTTTATGATACGATTTTAATGAAATAGTTTTGCAAACTTAATTCTTATCACTATCTTTGTAAAAGTTCATATAGGTATATAGTTATAAAAAGAGAAGTTTTCAACATTGTAGAATTTAAATTATCACAACATGAAGAAGTTTATTTTAATGCTTTCAGCTATAGCCATTACGGCTACAGTATCGGCGCAGACCGTCGAGGAAAGCAAGACGTTTGACAACGTTTACATCGGTATAAACGGCGGATTTGCAACAAAATCAACCGCACACGGCTGGTTCAACAACCTCAACCCGAACCTCGGAGTACGCATCGGACGCTATTTCACCCCTGTGTTCGGCCTCGCCGTCGAGAGCAACGTGTATCTTTCCAACAAGCCATACCCTTCAATCAAGACGTTTGTACGCTCGATGAACACGTCACTGCTTGGTACAGTGAACTTCACCAACTGGTTCGGCGGCTACAAAGGCGAACCGAGAGTGTTCGAGGTTTACGGACTCTATGGCTTGGGCTGGGGACACGTGTTCGGACATCCGTCTGAATACACTCACGACAACATGCTCACATCAAAGGCCGGAATTGACTTTGCCTTCAACCTCGGAAAGGCCAAGGCTTGGCAGATTTACATCGAACCGGCCATGATATGGACGCTCGCAGGCAACAACGCAGTGCGCGACAACGAGGTGCAGTATGACCTCAACGAGTCTGGCTTCCAGCTCAACGTTGGTTTCATCTACAAGTTCAAGAACTCAAACGGCACCCACAACTTCAAGATTGCGGAGCTGCGTGACCAGTCGGAAATCGACGCCCTCAACGCGAAAATCAACGACCTGCGCAGCGACCTCAACGACAAGGACGGACAGCTGGCCGCCAAGGACCGCCAGATAGCCGACCTGCAGAAGGCTCTTGACGAATGCAACAACAAGCCGGTGCCCGTTTACGAGAAGCCAGCTACTGTCACAAACCTCCAGCCTACGGTGCTCTTCCGCCAAGGCAAGTCGGTTGTTGACCCGGCACAGTACGCTCCGATTGAACTGATTGCACAGTACATGAAGAACCATCCCGAGGCCAAAGTCGAGATTAAAGGCTACGCTTCACCCGAAGGCTCGGCCGAACTTAACCAGAAACTGTCAGAGGCCCGCGCCGAGGCTGTAAAGAAAATACTTGTCAACAAGTACAAGATTTCAGCCGACCGCCTCACCACCAAGGGCTGCGGAGCTACCGACCAGCTGTTCGAGCAGGTTGAGTTCAACCGCGTGGCAACATTCAACGACAATACAAAATAATATCAGAACAAGCCTATATAACCAAGGCGCACCCGGCAACCGGGCGCGCCTTTTTTCTTTTTTTAATTGAGAATGGAGAATTGAAGATGTAGAATTATAATTAGCTTTGTCAACAGGCAACATTAAAGGTAATCATAATTCTCCATTCACAATCCTCCATTCTCAATTTAAGAGGTGGCCTTTTACCGTCCAAAAGGCCACCTTTCAGCATGTAAAAGGCCATGTTTTGCAGGATAAAAGACAGCATATTGCCAATAGCTTGATTATCAACAAGTTACATGAACGCCGCAAAACAGGTAGGAAAAGCTGGCCAAACACATTGCAATGACGGTTAAAACAACCCGGCACCGGCGGCATTTGAAGCGCCAAACGGCCGCAAGCCGGGCGGCAAAAAACGGCAAACATTGCACATTTATGCGTAAAACGTGTATTTTAATACCAAACCGTTACTTTTTAATCGATTTTAATTTCAATTATTGACAAAATTGTCATATTTATTGAAAAACATGTTGTCCGTTCAATGAAAATGATGTACCTTTGCACGAACAAGCAATAAAAATACTTTAACGGGAGGTTTTCACATGAAGCATCAGTTAAGGAGTTCGGTATGCACAGACGGCCGCCGCATGGTTGGTGCAAGGGCGTTGTGGGTGGCTTCGGGAATGAAACGTGAACAATTCGGCAAGCCTATCATAGCAATAGTCAATTCTTTCACGCAGTTTGTGCCGGGACATACGCACCTGCACGACATCGGACAAATAGTGAAAGCCGAAATAGAGCGCATGGGATGCTACGCTGCGGAGTTCAACACGATAGCCATAGACGACGGCATAGCAATGGGACACGACGGCATGTTGTACTCGCTGCCGTCGCGCGACATCATCGCCGACTCGGTTGAATACATGGTGAACGCACACAAGGCGGACGCGATGATTTGCATATCCAACTGCGACAAGGTGACGCCCGGAATGCTGATGGCTGCCATGAGGCTCAACATCCCCACCGTGTTCTGCAGCGGCGGACCTATGGAAGCCGGACAGTGGCGCGGCGAGAACGCCGACCTCATCACGGCGATGGTGAAGGGTGCCGACCCAAGTGTAAGCGACGACGATATTAAGGAGATAGAACAGTGCGCCTGTCCGGGCTGCGGCTGCTGCTCGGGGATGTTCACCGCCAACTCGATGAACTCGCTGACAGAGGCCGTCGGACTGGCTCTGCCCGGCAACGGAACCATACTTGCCACGCACGAAAACCGCATAAGGCTGTTCAAGGACGCGGCACGGCAGGTGGTTGAAAACGCCTTCAGGTATTATGAATACGGCGACGAAAGCGTATTGCCGCGCAACATCGCCACGCGCGCGGCCTTCCTCAACGCGATGGCTCTTGACATTGCGATGGGCGGAAGCACCAACACCGTGCTGCACCTGCTGGCCGTAGCGCAGGAAGCCGGCGCCGACTTCACGATGAAAGACATCGACACGCTTAGCCGACGGGTGCCCTGCCTGTGCAAGCTCGCACCCAACACGCAGAAGTACAGCGTGCAGGAATGCAACCGTGCAGGCGGCATACTCGGGATAATGAACGAACTGGCAAAGGGCGGTCTCATTGATACCGGCGTGAAACGGGTTGACGGCAAGACCCTCGGCGAGCAGCTGAAGAAATACGACATAACCGTAAACGCCATCGACCCGGAGGCCGACCGCATATACAAAAGCGCTCCGGGACGCAGGTTCTCCACGCAAATGGGTTCGCAGAACGAGCGTTGGGGCACGCTTGACACCGACCGCACAGGCGGCTGCATACGCGACATAGCCCACGCATATACCAAGGACGGCGGCCTGGCCGTGCTCTACGGAAACATCGCTCAGGACGGATGCGTGGTGAAAACAGCCGGCGTTGACCTGTCAATATGGAAGTTCCGCGGCCCTGCCAAGGTGTTCGACTCGCAGGAAGACGCCTGCGAAGGCATACTCGGCGGCAAGGTGAAGAGCGGCGACTGCGTGGTAATAACCCACGAAGGGCCTAAAGGCGGCCCCGGAATGCAGGAGATGCTATACCCCACCTCTTATATTAAGAGCATGCACCTCGGCACGGAATGCGCCCTCATCACCGACGGACGCTTCAGCGGAGGGACGTCGGGGCTTAGCATAGGGCACGTCTCACCCGAAGCGGCGGCAGGCGGAAACATCGGCAAAATAATCGACGGAGACATCATAGAGATAGACATTCCCAACCGTTCAATCAACGTATGCCTGTCTGAAAGCGAGCTGGCGGCACGCAGGCAACGTCCGCTTACGCGGCAACGCACGGTAAGCAAGGCGCTTCGGGCATACGCACAAAGCGTAAGCTCGGCTGACAAGGGCGGAGTGAGGATAATCGAATAAGATACAAGTAACAGCAAGTGGTAATGCCAAAAGAAACGATGACGGGAGCGGAAGTGCTCATGAAGGCGTTGAAAGCCGAAGGGGTTGAAACCATATTCGGTTATCCCGGAGGAGCCATCATGCCGGTATTCGACGCTCTCTACAACCATACACGCGGCGAAAACAAGGATTTCAAGCATATACTTGTACGCCACGAACAGTCTGCCGCACATGCAGCCGAAGGCTATGCGAGGGTAAGCGGCAAAGTTGGAGTGTGCCTCGTGACGAGCGGTCCGGGCGTAACCAACACGCTGACGGGCATCGCCGACGCCATGATGGACTCTACTCCAATCGTGGTTATTGCCGGCCAGGTAAGCATTTCGGCATTGGGCACGGACGCATTTCAGGAAGTTGACCTTGTTGGAGTTGCCCAGCCAATAAGCAAATGGAGCTACCAAATACGCCGTGCGGAGGACATCGCATGGGCGGTCAGCCGTGCTTTCTACATCGCAAGGTCTGGAAGACCCGGCCCGGTAGTGCTCGATTTTCCAAGAAACGCACAGACAAGCACCACCGAATACAAGCCTTGCCATGTCGATTTAGTCAGGAGTTACGTGGCATATCCTGCCCTGAACGAGGACTCTGTGAGGCAAGCCGCTGAACTGATTAACGCCGCCAAGAAGCCGATGGCACTTGTAGGACAAGGTGTTGAGCTTGGAAACGCACAGGAAGAGCTTGCCGGATTTCTTGAAAAAGCCGACATCCCGGCCGCCCGGACACTGCTCGGCTTGTCGGCGTTGCCGTCAAACCATCCGCTGAACGTAGGCATGCTGGGCATGCACGGCAACTATGCGCCTAACATGAAGACGCTTGAATGCGACGTACTCATCGCCATTGGTATGCGTTTCAGCGAAAGGGTAACGGGCGAACTGTCAACATACGCCAAGCAGGCGAAAATCATCCACCTTGACATAGACAAGTCGGAGATTGACAAGAACGTTAAAACCGACGTGGCGGTGGTAGCCGACTGCAAGGTGTCTCTGCCTGCAATAACGCGCCTTTTGCATAAAAACAGCCATAAGGAGTGGATTGAAAGCTTCAAGCCTCTTTACGAAACAGAATATGAAAAGGTAATAAGCCCGGCCATACATCCTGCCGACGGTCCCCTGCTTATGGGCGAAGTGGTGAACACTGTGTCAGAAGCCACCGGCGGAGAGGCCATACTTGTCAACGATGTCGGCCTCAACCAGATGTTCTCCTGCCGCTATTTCAAGATTAACAGGAAGCGTTCCATTGCGAGCAGCGGCGGCCTCGGCACTATGGGTTACGGTCTTCCGGCCGCCATCGGGGCGACGTTCGGCTCGCCGGGACGCACCGTCTGCATGTTCACAGGTGACGGATGCCTGCAAATGAGCATACATGAGTTAGGCACAATCATGGAGAACCGCATCCCGGTAAAGGTCATCCTGATGAACAACAACTATCTCGGCAACGTAAGACAGTGGCAGGACATGTTCTACGAAGGCCGCCGTTCGTTCACCCAAATGCAAAATCCTGACTACGGGAAGATAAGCTCCGCCTACGGGATAGCGTACTCCCTGGTGACAAGCCGTGACAAGTTGAAGGCCGAAGTGGAAAAGATGCTCGCCACAGAAGGGCCGTACATACTGGAATGTGCAGTGAAGGAAGAAGAGAACGTGCTGCCGATGATTCCACCGGGAAAGTCAATCTGCGACATGCTTTTGGAGCTATAAACAAAGACAAGACAATGGGAACAACCACGAGAAAGTTTTACACGCTGCTGGTTTACTCTGAAAACCTGGCCGGAATACTCAACCAGATTACTGCGGTATTCACGCGCCGGCAGGTCAACATCGAAAGCCTGAACGTGTCGGCGTCGAGCATCGACGGCGTACATAAGTACACGATAACCGCCTGGAGCGAAGAAGACCAGATAATAAAAATAACCAAGCAGATTGAGAAAAAGATTGACGTAATCAAGGCCGACTATTATACTGACGACCAACTGTTCATCCGCGAAGTGGGCCTTTACAAGCTCTCGACCCCCGAAGTGCTTGAAAACCCTGACATATCGCGCACCATCCGCAAGGCCAACGCACGCATTGTGGAGGTTAACCCGACGTTTTGCAGCGTGATGATGAGCGGTGTCACCGAAGACATCAAGGGCTTGTACTTCTCCCTTGCCAAGTTCAACTGCGTGCTGCAATACACCCGAAGCGGCCGCATTGCCATCACACGGAACACCGTTGAAGAAGTAAGCGACTTTTTGGAAATGCAAGAACAAAACAAAAATAAAAATGTTTGACAAGACAGGACGATACGAATTTATGGCGGAGCCGTTTCACTGCGACTTCTCCAAAAGGCTCTTCATGGGCCATTTGGGCAACCATCTGCTCAACGCAGCTGACTTCCACGCCGACCACCGCGGCTTCGGCATGACGCAACTGAACCCAGAACACAAGACGTGGGTGCTCTCGCGACTTGCCATCGAGATGGAAACAATGCCTGCGGAATACGCCAAATTCAGTGTGGAAACATGGATAGAAGGCGTCATGAAGTATTTTACGAACCGCAATTTCCGCATTGCCGACGCTGCCGACGACAGCAAGACATACGGTTACGGACGAAGCATCTGGGCGCTGATTGACACAGACACACGACAGCCACAGAACATTCTTGAAGTTAACGGCGGCGAGATTGCAAAATACATCAACGCCGACAAGGAGTGCCCCATTGACGGGCTGTCGCGCGTAAAGATGGGAAGCGGCGCACGACTTGCCGCCACAATCGATACGCATTACAGCGATGTTGACGTGAACGGACACATAAACAGCGTAAAGTACATAGAACACGTGCTCGACCTGTTCGGCACCGACTGGTACAGCGGGCATCGCATACGCCGCTTCGACATAGCTTACGTGGCCGAAAGCCATTACGGCGACAAGCTGAACTTCTACATGGAAGAAGCCGACGAGGGCTGTTTCTGCGTGCGGATAACGAAAAAAACACCGGCTGACGACGGCGAGACTGAGGTCTGCCGCAGCAAGGTTACGTTCGTGAAAAAGCAATGAAAGGCGGCCTGCGGCAGCCGTACACCCACCAAGCGACAACATATTAACAACCTGAACGCCGCACATCACCGTGCGGCTTCAATAAAAAACATTAACGACATGGCAGAAATGAATTTCGGTGGCGTCATCGAGACTGTAGTCACCAGTAAGGAGTTTTCATTGGAAAAGGCGCGCGAAGTGCTTAAGAACGAGACTATCGCAGTATTAGGATACGGCATACAAGGCCCCGGACAGGCGTGCAACCTGCGCGACAACGGCTTCAACGTAATCGTAGGCCAGCGCGAAGGCAAGACATACGACAAGGCCGTGGCCGACGGATGGGTACCCGGCAAGACGCTGTTCTCAATCGAAGAGGCGGCCGAAAAGGGCACAATAGTGTGCATGCTGCTTTCAGACGCAGGCCAGATATCCGTCTGGCCGAAGGTGAAACCATACCTCACAAAGGGCAAGGCGCTGTATTACTCGCACGGTTTCGCCATCAACTGGAGCAGCCGCACAGGCGTAGTGCCGCCCGAAGACGTTGATGTTATCATGGTTGCGCCCAAGGGTTCGGGCACGTCCCTGCGCACAATGTTCCGCGAAGGGCGAGGACTCAACTGCTCATACGCCGTTTATCAGGACGCCACAGGACGCGCCGAGGAGCGCACGATAGCCTTCGGCATCGGCATCGGGGCAGGCTACCTGTTCAAGACTACGTTTGAACGTGAGGCCACAAGCGACCTTACCGGCGAGCGCGGTTCTCTCATGGGAGCCATCGAAGGACTGCTTGAAGCGCAGTATCAGGTGCTCCGCGAGCACGGTCATTCGCCCTCGGAGGCATTCAACGAGACCGTAGAGGAGCTTACGCAAAGCCTTGGCCCGCTGTTCGGCGAGAAAGGGATGGACTGGATGTACGCCAACTGTTCCACCACGGCGCAGCGCGGCGCGCTCGACTGGGCACCGCGTTTCCGCGACGCTATAAAGCCCGTCATGGAGTGGCTTTACCTCTCGGTGAAGAGCGGAAACGAAGCGCAGATATCCATCGACAGCAACTCAAAGCCCGACTACCGCGAGAAACTGAACGAGGAACTGCGCCAGATGCGCGAAAGCGAGATGTGGAGAGCCGGCGCAACGGTTCGCCAGCTGCGGCCTGAAAACAATTGATTTTTCGCATTAGTAGTTAAAAGGAGTTAGGCGCAATTGCGCCTAACTCCTTTTAACTCCCGTCCATCCATTTTCCAAAAGGCCACCTTTTACACGCTAAAAGGTGGCCTTTTGCGTGCTAAAAGACAGTCTTTTGCAGCGTAAAACATGGCCTTTTAGCACGCCTCACGTAACCTGCTGACACTTAGCACGTTGTGAATTTATCAAAAATCAGCCGCCGGAAAGGATAATTATAGCAAAAAACAGTGTCCTGTACTTTGCCGTTACATGCCTAAAAGGTATATTTGCAGTTGATGAAAAGATTTCTTTCCATATTATTGACGGTTGCATTGTGCGGCTCTGCCTGCGCTCAAGAAGTTCGCAGCAACGACTTGCCAGCCGACAGCGCGGCCATAACCGGCGCAACTCCCGAACAGGAGATAATCGGCGGAGCCGATGCCCCTACCCACATATACACCTACGACGGCTACCGCGGCGAACCTCTCGCAGCCAACGATTCGCTCCATCTGCCCGTGCTCGACGGCTTCGGACGTACATACATCAACATGTATCCTTACAGCTGGTACGGCATGTTCAACTGGCAGTTGCACAAAGGCTTGAACCTCAACCTCGGCGCATCGGTGTTCGCCTCGTTCGGTGACAGCTATTGGAAAGGCGTAGGCTTCACGCAAAGCATGGCCGCAATGTACGCCGTACCGCTAACCGACAAACTGTCGCTCGCCGTCGGCGGATATATCAACAACCTGTTCTGGGCGCGCGACACATACCATGACGCCGGCCTGAACGCCGTGCTCGGCTATAAGTTCGACGAGCATTGGGAGGGCTATATCTTCGGACAGAAGTCGCTCGTCAACACCCGTATGCCCCTACCCCTTTACGACATAGGCAACATCGGCGACCGTATCGGGGCGGCGATAAAGTATAACTTCAACCCGAGTTTCAGCATTCAGGTAAGCGTTTCGGCGGAGAAAAGAAGATAATAGAGACCCACCCCAAACCCCTCCCGAAGTGAGGGGCTTTAAATACTCTTGCAATCTGTCATTTACCATACGGCATACCATCTTTATGCCCATCATATATTAAAACAGGCAAGAGTATCTAAAGCCCCTCACTTCGGGAGGGGTTTGGGGTGGGTCGTTGATTATTTCCAGTACAGTCTCAAACTATTCGTCACCACGCTGACGCTCGAAAAGGCCATCAGCGCACTCGCCAGCATGGGCGAAATCTGCCAGTCGAGGCCGAAGGCGTAAGGCAGTCCGGCGGCAAGCGGTATGCAAACAACGTTGTAAATGAACGCCCAGAAGAGGTTTTGCTTCACCATTCCCACCGTAGCGCGTGACAACCTGAAGGACTCCGGTATGCGCCGGAGGTCTGTTCCCATAAGAGTTACCTGTGCAACGTCCATCGCCACGTCCGTGCCTTTGCCCATCGCAATGCTCACATCGGCAGCAGCCAGAGCCTGAGTGTCGTTGATGCCGTCGCCAACCATGGCAACATGACGGCCTTCCGACTGCAACCGGCGCACCAAGTCCTCCTTATCCTGCGGCATAACCTTGCTCTTGTAATGCTTTATTCCGGCCTTCTCTGCCCAGTATCGGGCGGCTTCGTCCTTGTCGCCGCTCATCATGTACACCTCTACTCCTTCCTCCTGCAAGGCCAACATGGCCTCACGCGCGTTAGGCTTCAGCGTCTCCCGCTCCTCAAGCGACAGCGAGTCGGCCTTCGTAAAGTCAACATCCTTGTTGGGAATGGTCAGCGTTCCCGTCTTGTCGATAACCAACGCGTCAACGCGCCGCATGTTTTCAAGCGCCGTCGCGTCCTTGATAAGAATGTTGTTGCGTGCCGCCTTGCCTATGCCTACCATCAAAGCGGTGGGCGTAGCCAGTCCGAGTGCGCACGGACAGGCGATTACCAACACCGACACAGCCGACATTACGGCGTGCGGCAGCTGGCTGCTGCCGCCTATGGCGTACCACAACACAAACGTGAGCAGCGACAATCCGAGCACCACAGGCACGAAAACAAGGGCTATCTTGTCGACTATGCGCTGCACGGGAGCTTTGCTTCCCTGCGCCTCCTGCACAGTCTTTATAATGCGTGCGAGCATCGTTCCGGCGCCCACTTCAGCCGCCCGGAATCGCATCGTGCCGCTTTTCACCACCGTTCCGGCAAACACCTTGTCGCCGGCGGCCTTCCTCACTGGCACCGGCTCGCCCGTTATCATGCTCTCGTCGATATACGCCTCGCCCTCCTTTACGCATCCGTCAACAGGCATCTTGTCGCCCGGGCGCACCTCTATCACGTCTCCTTTCTCAAGGGTCGATATGGGAACGTCGGTCGTTTCGCCGCCCGAAACCAGCCGGGCCGTCTTCGGCTGCAAGCCCATCAGCGAGCGGATGGCCGCCGCCGTGCCGTGTTTTGCACGCTCTTCAAGCACTCGTCCGGTCAGCACGAACGTTATAATCATAACCGAAGCGTCATAATATGTATGGTTTGCAAGCCCCCTTGCACTCCAAAATCCGTCGCCCCAGAAGGTGTTGAACACGCTGAACACGAACGACACACCCGTGCTCATGGCCACTAATGTGTCCATATTTGCCGAGCCGTGCATAAGCTGCCGCCACGCACTTGAATAGAAACGGCGGCCGCAGTAGACAAGGTTGAAGGCGGCAAGCAGCATCATCGTCTGGTTGGCAACGCCCTCGCTGCCCACCTTCAGCCAGCCCATGGATATGCACATCACGAGCACCGCCAATGCCCACGACACCAAAGTCTGCCGCTTCAGGCGGCTCATCGCAGTGCGTTCGATAGCCTCTAATGACTCGTCTTCGTCAATAACAAGGTCGTAACCGGCCTTCTGAACCTCGTCTTTCATCACCTTTGGCGACGTTTTCTGCGGGTCATACTCCACCAAGGCGGTGCGTGCGGCAAAGTTGACGCTGGCCTTCGCCACGCCGTCTATCTGCCCCAAGCGCTTCTCCACGTTGGCCGCGCACCCGGCGCAGGCCATTCCTATAACTGCTATTGTTTTCTTTTCCATCGTATGTATTTGTTTACCTTTTATTTGTTAAGCCGTTACAGGCACACAGCACGCAGACCGCACATAATGCCGTAAGGCTGATACAAAAGTAGTGCAAAGGTAATGCAACCAGGTTGCAATTCCAAGAAAACAGGCAGAAATGCGACAAATTGAAAGTTGTTTGCCATCTATCTGAAAATCAGCATGTTACAAACGCCATTGCAAAAGGCCGTCTTTTACACGCCAAAAGGTGGCCTTTTAGCGTGCGGTTTGCCGCCTTTTGGAAGGCAAAAGGGCATCTTTTGCAAAACCCACGGTTGCAAGGCTGAATGAAAGCGGCGGCAAACGGCATGCCAGGCGGTCAGGAAAGAAATTCACGGCAACGCTTGGCGGTTTGAACGGAAATGGCTAACTTTGTAAAAACTTTTCACTCACAAGAGTAAAAATACCATATTATGAATTTCTTTAAGGCACTGTTCGGCGGAAAGGAAGAGAAGCCGGAAGACAGGAAACGGGCGGAGGAAGAGAGAGACTTCGACGTGTTGAAATACGACGGCGTGCGCGCCCTGCGCTCCGGGCAGCACGATTACGCAATACGATGCTTCACCCACGCGCTGGGCATGAAGGAGGACTTGGAGATACGCGACTACATGTCGCAGGCGCTGCTGCGAGCCGACAGGCTGCCTGAGGCTTACGAACAACTGCTGAAGATTGCCGAGGCGCAGGCGGACAATGTGCAGGTATTCGTAAGGATGGCGCACGTGGCATACATGATGGAGGACTACACGGCCATGGCCGACGCCTGCGAGAAGGCCATTGTGCTTGACAGCGGAAACGCGGAGGCCACGTTCCTCTACGCCAAGGCGTGCATAGGCCACGGCGACACGACAAACGCCGTAGCCATGCTGACAAAGGCCATAGGGCTGAAAGATGACTTTGCCGAGGCACGACTGCTACGTGGAGAGACGCTGCTGAAGGCCGGTGAAACGGCGGAAGCCGACGAAGACGCCACGCAACTGCTAAAAGACAATCCTGAAAACGAAGACGTGCTGATGCTGAAAGCGCACATAGAACAGGCTAAGGGGCAACCTGCGGAAGCCATAGTGTACTACGGCAAGGTGATAGACGCCAATCCGTTCAATGCCGAAGCTTACCGCGAGCGCGGACAACTGCGCATCGACACAGGCGACAAAAGCGGCGGACAGGACGACGTCAGGCAGGCTGACGAGCTGACGGTACAGCAGAACGGAACCGACGACGGCGAAAACGTGGAGAAGAAAGTGAACGAAGCGTACAAGAATGTGAACCCGTTGGGGATATAAGACCCACCCCAAACCCCTCCCGAAGTGAGGGGCTTTGAATGGCTTTATACCTTTATCCAAACACATCCTTATGACATTTCCACAGATACAGCCACATTATTTTAATTGTACTTGACAACAAAAGCATTTTAAGCCCCTCACTTCGGGAGGGGTTTGGAATGGGTCTTAAATTTTCAATCTTTTTTCTTGCATAATTCAACCAAAAGCTATATATTTGCAGCGAAATGATAAAATAAACGACAATGTACAACCAAAACGCATCTTTCTTTTACTTTTATTTTTACTTTGCAGGGCACTGTGAAGCGGGAAGTTGCGTGTAAATTTCAACTTAAGACAGACATATCTTACAAGAAGATACAGTAAAGTCCCGCTTCACAACGTTGAGGCGGGACTTTCGGTTTTAATAAAAACAACAAGAAAGGATATATGAAGAGAATAGCAATACAAGGCTCTGTTGGTTCGTTTCACGACATAGCGGCCCACCAATACTTCAAAGACGAGCAGATACAGCTTATCTGCTGCCATACGTTCGAACAGGTGTTCGAGAACATCAAGCGCGACCCTACGGTCATCGGGATGCTCGCCATAGAGAACACCATTGCCGGTTCGCTGCTGCATAACTACGAACTGCTGCGCAACTCGGGCACAACAATCGTGGGAGAGCACAAACTACACATAGAACACAGCATCTGCTGCCTGCCCGAAGACTCGTGGGAGACGATACGCGAGGTACACTCCCACCCAGTAGCCCTTATGCAGTGCCGCGGCTTTCTGGCAGACCACCCGGAGCTGAAAGCCGTCGAAGCCACCGACACCGCCGGCGCGGCAAAGCTCATTTCGGAACAGAACTGCCGCGGATGGGCGGCCATCTGCAACGCCTCCGCCGCCCGGCTGTACGGCATGAAGGTGCTGAAGGAGTCGATAGAGGACAACAAGCATAACTTCACACGCTTCCTCGTAGTGAGCGACCCACGCAAAGCCGACTTTCTTCGTCCGCTCGACAAGACAAACAAAGCCAGCCTCGTGTTCGCCCTTCCGCATGAAGAAGGCAGCCTGTCGCAGGTGTTGAGCATCCTTTATTTCTATAAAATCAACCTCACAAAGATACAGTCGCTGCCCATCATTGGCCACGAATGGGAGTACATGTTCTACGTGGATGTGACGTTCAGCGACCTCATACGGTACCGCCAGAGCATAGATGCCATCATACCGTTGACAAAAGAACTCAAAGTGATAGGAGAATACAAAGATGACGGAAAGCAACCAGACATACAGCATAAAGCCGGCTGACAGGCTGTCGCAGGTGACAGAATACTACTTCAGTCGCAAGCTGAAAGAGATTGAAAGGCTAAACGCCGAGGGCAAAGACATCATCAGTCTCGCTATCGGAAGCCCCGACATGCCTCCCTCGCAGGCCACTGTTGACAAACTGTGCGAGGTGGCACGACAGGCCGGAGCGCACGGTTACCAGCCCACTTCGGGCACTCCCGAACTGCGGCAGGCCATGGCCGGGTTCTACAAACGCTGGTACGGAGTGGACATCGACCCGCAAACCGAAGTGCAGCCACTCATCGGCTCGAAGGAAGGAATACTCCACATAACGCTCGCTTTCGTAAATCCCGGAGACAAAGTGCTCGTGCCCAACCCCGGTTATCCTACCTATACATCGCTCAACAAGATACTCGGAGCCGAGGTGGTGAACTACAACCTGCGTGAGGATGACGGCTGGCAACCCGACTTCAACGAGCTTGAAAGCATGGATTTGACCGGCGTCCGCATAATATGGACTAACTATCCGAACATGCCTACAGGTGCTCCGGCACGCATGGAGACATACAAACGGCTCGTAAGTTTCGCCCGGCGGCACAACATCCTGATAGTGAACGACAACCCGTATTCGCTCATTCTCAACGAAAAACCGCTCTCTTTGCTGCAAGTCGAGGGTGCAAAGGACTGCTGCATAGAGCTTAACTCGATGAGCAAAAGCCACAACATGCCCGGCTGGCGCGTCGGAATGTGCGTCGGTAACAGGCAATTCATACAGTGGATACTGAAAATCAAGAGCAACATTGACTCTGGAACGTTCCGCGGAATACAGCTCGCCGCAGCCGAAGCATACAACAACGATGACGCTTGGCACCATCAGTCGAACGTGGAAACTTACCGTCGGCGACGCCATTTGGCAGAAGCCATCATGCAAGAGCTGTGCTGCGAGTATGACAAAGGTCAGGTGGGAATGTTCCTTTGGGGCAAAATCCCGGCACGATACGCCAACGCCGAGGAGCTTACCGAGAAGGTATTGCACGACGCAAGGGTGTTCATCACCCCCGGATTTATCTTCGGAAGCAACGGCGAAAGATACATACGGATATCCCTTTGCGCCAAAGACGAAAGGATGGAAGAAGCATTAAGGCGCATAAAAGAATGTAAAACAACCGAATAAAACAAAACAACAACGATATGGAACTTGAACTGCAACCGCTCAACTTGCCGAGCGACAACGAACGGCTGACGGTAATCGCCGGCCCGTGTTCTGCCGAAACGGAGGAACAAGTGATGACAACTGCGAGACAACTCGCATCAAAAGGCTGCCACATATTCCGCGCCGGAGTGTGGAAACCGCGTACAAAACCGGGCGGTTTCGAGGGCAACGGCGAGGCCGCCCTGCCCTGGCTGCAACGTGTAAAGGAAGAAACGGGCATGATGACGGCCACTGAAGTGGCGACGCCGGAGCATGTGGAGCTGGCCATGAAGTACGGTATCGACATATTATGGATAGGCGCACGCACATCAGCCAACCCTTTCGCAATGCAGGCTTTGGCTGATAGTTTGAAGGGAACGGACATCCCCATATTGGTGAAAAACCCCGTAAACCCCGACCTTGAGCTGTGGATTGGAGCGATGGAGCGCATCAACCAGGCCGGAATAAAGCGCATAGCGGCCATTCATCGCGGCTTTTCCAGCTACGACAAGAAAATCTACCGCAACCTGCCAATGTGGCAAATACCCATCGAACTGCGCCGCCGCATACCCGAACTGCCAATATTCTGCGACCCGAGCCACATCGGAGGACGGCGCGAACTGATAGCTCCGCTGTGCCAGCAGGCCATGGACTTGGGTTTTGACGGCCTCATCATAGAGTCGCATTGCGACCCAGACAAGGCGTGGAGCGACGCCAAGCAGCAGGTAACTCCCGACGTATTGGACTACATACTCGGACTAATCGTAATCAGAGACCAGACAATGAGCACCGAAGGAATAAACACTCTGCGCAAGCAAATCGACGAGATAGACAACCAGCTGATGGAAATCCTCGCCAAAAGGATGCGCGTCTGCCGCGAAATAGGCCAGTACAAGAAGGAGCACAACATGACAGTGTTACAGGCATCGCGCTACAACGAGATACTCGACAAGCGCGGAGCGCAAGGCTCGCTGTGCGGAATGGACCCGTCATTCGTCAAGACCGTGTTCGAGGCCGTGCATGAAGAGTCGGTCAGGCAGCAGATAGAGATTGTGAATAAATGATTTTTTTAGAAGTTAAAGAAGTTATAGAAGTTAAAGAAGTTATAGCCATTACCAAAGTCGGATACAGCCGCAAGACATTTGGCTTTAACTTCTATAACTTCTGTAAATTCTCTAAATTCCTATAACAACCATGCGAATTTTAGTCCTTGGCGCAGGCAAGATGGGCAGTTTTTTCCTCGACCTGCTTAGTTTCGAGCATGAGACGGCGGTGTATGAGAAGAATCACGAGCGGCTGCGCTTTACTTTCAACACGCTGCGCTTCACGTCGATGGAAGAGGTGGAGGAGTTCAAACCCGAATTGGTTATCAACGCAGTAACCGTAAAATACACCATTCCGGCCTTCGAGGAGGTGATGCCCCACCTGCCCGAAGACTGCATAATAAGCGACATCTCGTCGGTAAAGACGGGGCTGAAAGACTTTTACAGCCAGTGCGGACACCGCTACGTGTCAACCCACCCGATGTTCGGCCCGACCTTTGCAAACCTCAACCAGCTTAGCCACGAGAACGCAATAATCATAAACGAGGGCGACTACATGGGGCGTATCTTCTTCAAAGACCTGTACAGCCGCCTCGGACTAAGCATTTACGAATACTCTTTCGAGGAGCACGACAAGACCGTTGCCTACTCGCTGAGCATCCCCTTCGTCAGCACTTTCGTATTCGCGGCCGTAATGAAGCACCAGGATGCGCCGGGCACTACGTTCAAACGGCACATGAAAATAGCGCGAGGCGTGCTCAGCGAGGACGACTATCTGTTACAGGAAATCCTCTTCAACCCCTACACTTCGGGACAAGTGGAGCAGATACGCACCGAACTCAAGGAGCTGCTCGGCATCATAGGGCGCAAGGACGAACAGGCCATGAAAGCGTATCTTGAGAAAATAAGGAAAAACGTCAGGGACAATTCATAATTCACAATGCATAATTCATAATTACGCCGGCAGGCCGATTTTTCATTATTCATCATTAATTTTTCATTCCCCCATGTGCCTTTCGCTGCTGCTTTCATCACTGCTTACGCTCGTACAGCTTAACTGCGAGAACCTGTTTGACTGCCGCCATGACAGCCTGAAGCAAGACATCGAGTTCACGCCGGAGGGCGACCGCCGCTGGACCGCAAGCAAATACTGGGACAAATTGGACAATACGGCCAAGGCAATAATATCCTGCGGCACGGAGGACGGCGACTGGCGGCTGCCCGACCTTGTAGCGTTGTGCGAGGTGGAGAACGACAGCGTTATGCACGACCTTACGCGGCGGTCGCTGCTTAGGAGTGCAAACTATGAATACATAATGACCGCCTCGCCCGACGAACGCGGCATTGACGTGGCCCTGCTCTACTCTCCGGGCAGCTTCGCGCCCGTAAGACACTATCCGCTGCGCATCAAACCGATGAAAGGGATGCGCCCAACGCGCGACATCCTGTACGTCGCCGGGCGCATAATAACAGGCGACACGGTACACATATTCGTCGTCCACGCCCCGAGCCGTTACGGCGGAGAGCGGCGCACAAGGCCGCACCGCAAGCTCGTGGCCGACCGCCTTTCGGCCGCCATCGACAGCCTGCATGCCGTCGCCAACGACCCGATGATAATCATAACGGGCGACTTCAACGAAGGCGGCGACGGCCACATGGCAGTGCAGATGCAGTCAAAGGGCATGGCTGACGTGTCCGCCGACGCTACGGGCAGCCACGGAGCACAGGGCACATACAAGTATAAAGGCCGCTGGGAAAGCATCGACCACATAATGGCAAGCCGCCGGATGGCGGAAAAGCTGCGCTCGTGCAGAGTCTGCGACGAGCCGTTTATGCTTGAGGAAGACGACAAGTACGGCGGCGTGCAGCCCCTGCGCACGTACCGCGCATGGCGTTACCGCCGGGGCTTCAGCGACCACCTGCCGCTCGTCGCACGCTTCGTGTTTGAATAAAAACACTGAAATTACGCACTATTGGCACTTTCTTTACCACAAAACACGTATCTTTCGATAAGACAGGCTACGCCTCGGAAATGAAAATAAAACCTCGTTTCACTCGTTTTTATTTTGCATTTCGCTCGACTTGCACTATCTTTGTGCCGAATTATATAGCATAATACTCTACTTTTCATGCAAACTATGAACAAACTGTTACTATCTGTCATAACGCTGTTTGCAGGCTGCCTGACCGGCTGCGGACAGCAAAACATAAGGACGGTGGACGCCGACGAGTTCGAGAAAACAATCTCGCAAGGCAACGTTCAGCTTGTAGACGTGCGTACGGAGGCCGAGTTCCGCGAGGGGCACATAGCGTCAGACAAAGTTAAGAACATAGACGTAAAGCAGCCCGACTTTGCCGGACAGGCCGACCGGGAGCTTGACAAGGGACTGCCCGTAGCCGTCTACTGCCGCAGCGGACGCCGCAGCCTTGACGCCGCCAAGCAGCTGACCGAGCGCGGCTTCGAGGTAATCAACCTGAAAGGTGGCATCCTTGAATGGCAGGAAAAGGGCAAACCAACAAAGCGGTGAACGGCTATATTCAGCATAATCAGCCCCTAATCAAACAACGCATATCAAGCTCCCTCCCTTAGGGAGGGTTGGGGTGGGTCTCAAATACATGGCCTTTTACCCTGCAAAAGACCGTCTTTTACCTCCTAAAAGGCCACCTTTTACAACGCAAAAGGTGACCTTTCGCAAAGCATTGAATATCAGGATATTACAACAACTGTTAAAACATACTTGAAAAATGAACATCTTTAAGAGAACATCCGCACTGAACATGCTGCTACTATTGGCGTTGCAGCTGATGGCGCAAGGGCCTAACGGCACCGGCACTTACTATCAAAGCGCCGACGGAAAGAAAGGAAGCGCACTGAAAACAGCAATGAGCAAGATAATTGTTGACCATGAAACATTAAACTACGGCAAGCTGTGGGATGCATATTACGACACCGACAGGCGCGAAGACGGCAGCGTATGGGATATGTATTCAAGTACTACGCATTTTAAGTTCGGGCAAAACCAATGCGGCAATTACAGTGATGAAGGCGACTGCTACAACCGCGAACATTCCATGCCGAAGAGCTGGTTTAACGATGCCTCGCCAATGTATTCAGACCTGATGCACATTGTTCCAACAGATGGATACGTTAACGGCCGCCGTAGCAACTATCCATTCGGCGAGACAAACCGTCCAACATACACGTCTAACGACGACTTCAGCAAGCTCGGCCCATCATCAGTCAGCGGCTATTCAGGCACAGTTTTCGAGCCGAATGACGAGTACAAAGGCGACTTCGCGCGTATATATTTCTATATGGTAACGTGCTATGAAGACAGGATTTCTTCATGGCACAGCGACATGTTGTCTGGCAACAAATACCCGGCATTCACAACATGGGCGTTGAATATGCTGCTGCGTTGGGCTGCGGAAGACCCCGTAAGCCAAAAAGAGATTGACCGGAACAACGCCGTTTACAAATGGCAGGGCAACCGCAACCCGTATGTGGACTACCCGGGGCTGGAGCAATACGTGTGGGGCGACAAGCAGGACGTGGCCTTCAGCTATGACAACTACTCGACGGGAATAACCATCATCGTGCCGACAAAAGAGATTTCAGACGTTGACGTGTACACAATTACAGGCGTCAAAGTGCGTTCCAACGTAAGCATAGACAAGGCAACTGACGGCCTTGACAAAGGTATTTACATCGTTGGAGATAAGAAATACGTTGTAAAATAAGGAAAAGCCCCTCACAGTTTTCCGTATATGAATGTCTGTGAGGGGCTTTTTCTTTTTCATTTTCTGCAAATAACAGTGCCGTTGGCCTGATGGGTTGCCAGCACAAGAACCTCAGCCACCTGCACATGCTCAGGTGCATTGGCGGCGTAAAGGGCAACGTCGGCAATGTCGTCGCCAGTCAACGGCTGTATACCCTTATACACATTGTCGGCCCGCTCGCCGTCTCCGTGGAAACGCACGACGCTGAAATTCGTCTCCACAAGCCCCGGCTTGACATTCGTTACACGCACGGCTGTGTGCGCAACGTCAATGCGCAGACCGTCGGTGATGGCCTTTACCGCCGCCTTTGTGGCGCAGTAAACATTTCCTCCGGCATAAGCCGCGTCGCCGGCCACCGACCCGATGTTGATTACATGTCCCTTGTTGCGCTCTACCATGCCTGGAACTATCAGCCGGGTCATCGTCAGCAGCCCCTTGATATTGGTGTCAATCATAGTCTCCCAATCGTCCAGGTCGCCTTCATATTCCTTCTCCAAGCCCAAGGCAAGCCCCGCGTTGTTAATCAGAACGTCAACCGTGGCCCACTTGCCCGTGAGCGACTCGACCGCCGTCGTTGCCGCCTTGCGGTCGCGAACGTCGAAAACAAGCGGCAGAACGTCTGCTCCAAGCTCTCTCGCCGCAGTCTCGACAGCCTTCATTTTGTCTACATTCCGCCCTGTAACGATGAGATCATAGCCTCCCGAGGCAAACTTTCTGGCGCACGCTTCGCCTATTCCGCTCGTCGCGCCGGTAATCAATGCTATCTTTCTTTGCATGGTGTTATTTATTATTTGGGAGTAAAGGACTAAGGAGAAAAGGAGTAAGTAGATATGTTGAAGTAGTAGAGGAGTAAGGATGGAAGGAGTAAGTAGAAATCAATTTGCTTCTTATCTACTCGCTTCTTTAATCCTTAAACACATCTACTTACTCCTTTTCTCCTTACTCCTCTACTACTTCAACATATCTACTTACTCCTTCCTTAATTCCATCAATATCTGCAAGATGCGCTCTGCGGTACGTCCGTCCCACCGGTCGGGCAGCGAACACTTTTTCCATTGCCCCTTCACGATGTCCGAAACGGCGTCGGCCAGTCTGTCAGCGTTCTCTCCCACCAATACGTTTGAACCGAGTTTGACTGTCTCGATGTGCTCCGTATAGCTGTTAAGCGTGGCGCACGGCACACCGTTGAACGTCGCTTCCTCGGCAACATTTCCCGAATCGGTCACTATTCCCTTTGCGTTTGCCGTGAGATAGCCGAACTCCAGATAAGACAAAGGCTCAACAATGCAGAAGTTATCCAAGCCTTCTGCAAGCGGCCTTACCGTCTCCGCAGCCGTAGGACGCAGCGGAGCAAGTATCTTAACGCCGTCTGCCGCGCGGCACATTGCCGTCAACATGGCCTTAAGGTTTGGCGTATCGGCCAGCAAGACTTTGCGGTTGAGCGTGAAAACGATATACTCACGCTCCTTCACCTGCAACATGTCAAGCACCGCCGGACGAACAAGCCGCGTGCGGTTGAAGCGCAAAGTATCCATCAAGATGTTGCCGACCATGTAGACTTTCGTAAGCTCCGCCCCCTCGCGGGTTGCTATGCTGGTGCTTCCAATGCCTGCCGTGAAAAGCAAATCAGACAGTCCGTCGATTACAAGACGGTTGATTTCCTTGGGCATCCTGATGTCAAACGAGCGCGTGCCGGCCACAAGATGCGCCAGCGTAAGCCCATGTTTCTTCGCAACTATGGCAACAGCCATCGTCGAAGCAAGGTCGTCAACGACAATCACTACATCTGTCTGACTGGCGGAAAGATACGAGTCGAACTCCGACATCACGCGCCCCGTAAGCTCGTTGAGGTTGACACAATCTACGCCAAGATACACATCAGGCGCCGGTATGGCCAAATCAGCGAAGAGCGAAGGCTCAAGCGTGGGGTCGCCAGACGCTCCGGTGTACACCAAACTGTAATCAACTTCCTTGCCGTCGGCTTTCGCCTTGATGACGGCACGCACCAACGGAGCCACCTTTATGAAGTTAGGGCGCGCCCCTGCGACGATACATATATTCTGCATTTCTTTTTATTTTTGAAGTTATAGAAGTTAAAGAAGTTATCGTTCGCTGCGCTCACTGAGAAGTTAAAGCCAT
>USHW01000034.1 GCA_900554545.1 uncultured Prevotella sp.
ACGATTATTTACTGAAAATAGAATAAAAACCATCCAACAGATTTGCGGATGAACCCAATGTGTGGTCTTTTGCCTTGTAAAAGGTCATGTTTTACACGCTAAAAGGCCACCTTCCGCAATGCGAAAGGTGGCCTTTGGGTAAGTACCTGGTATTCAGCCGGTTGCCAATAGTGGAAATCCTGCATGCCGGACAGCCAGGATAAGCCTTGTAAGACAAATGGCCCCGCCCGGCAAAAGCATTCCGGGCATTCTCCCTTCGGGAGTGACGGGGCGGGCCGCAGTGCCCTGCGGCCGGGGCTTCTGGTTACTTCTTGACGAACTTCTTGCCGCCGCGTATGTACAGGCCCTTGGGCAGCTGTGTCTCGTCGGTGCCCACGTAGCGGCCGTCAATGCTGTATATGCGGTTGTCGGCAGGCTTGCCCGTAACGTCGGGAGATACCGTAACGCCGTCAATTCCTGAAGATATATAGCCGTAGCCGGGTTCAAGCGTGACGTTGCTTCCGCTCTTCGTCAGGGTGTAGAAGCTTACGGAACCCTCGGCGTAAGACATCGGCGACACCTCCGTATAGCCTCCGTCCTGCACGGCGAGATACAGCTGGTAGGTGCCGTCGGGCAGGCCGTCGGGCAGCGCCGACGAGTAGTCGGAGCTGAAGCGGCCGCCGTAGAACGACGCGCCTGACGACGTGCGCACGAACATCGATATAGGTTCGTCGGCGAAGCTTGCCGTAGTAAGCGTATAGTCGCCGTTGTCGCCCGTCAGCTTGAGGTACACGTTGCCGTTGAAGGGATAGATGTTGAAGTTGTACAGCCCGATGCTTGTCAGGCGCACGGTAAGCCTGTTGCTCAGGTATGACGCGTTGAAGCTGCCCGAGCAGAGCAGTTCGCTGCGGTGCTTGATGTCATCGTCGGGCAGGCCAATGCCCATAATCATGTCCTGGTCCTCGCTGTACTCGAAGGTGGAGCCAATCATCGTGGGGTTGAGCAGCTCGATGTCGTAATAGCCGTTGCCGTCGCTGTCCCATCCCCAGTTTACGTGTACGAAGCCTTCTTCATTGTAGCCGTCGAACACGAAGGCGTGGCCGCCGCTGCCAAGGGCGTCCTGCGCGCCGTATTGTACAGGGCGTCCTGCGGCTAACTCGCTGTAAACCATTTCCATCCAGTCGGCGTCAGAGTGGTAACGCCGTGTGCGGAAGGCGATGTTCTCGTGGTACGAGAAGTTGTCGCGCAGGGCCACCGCCGCGTTGACCGACGCCGTTCCGCTGCCGCCGGAGGCATAGTTCATGTAGGCCGCAACGCCGGCATAGCGCATCAGCGTAGCCACGGCGTTGCCCTGTTCAGTGGTGTAGCCGTTGCGGTAGTCGGGCAGCATCGACTCATAGTCGTATGTTATCCCAGACAAGTCAACAATGCCGGCGCTGTTGTCTATTATCATGCCGGTGCTTTGTGCCGGGTATTTGTGGTAATACATGATTTGCGACATGGCCGTGGCGACGCAGCCCGAAGGGTAATTGTGAGGGCACAGCAGGTTGAACGGAGCGCTCTGCCCCCATACGGTAGTGAGCAGTGGCGTCACGCTGGAGGGCAGCGAGGGGTCGATGTCGCTGGGAAGGTACTCCCTGACGTAGCCGGTCTGCGCTGAAAGTGCCGCGTCGGCTGCCTTGAGCCACCACTCGAGACCGTCGGGAAGGTCGGTGCCGAACTTGCCGTCAGACCATCCGAGCACAGCCTCCTGGCTGTCGTCGTTCGAGATGACGGCGAAGCCTCCGCCGTCATAGCCCACCACTGACAGCCCGGTGGCCTCCTTGAGCAACTTCAGTTCGCCGGCCTGCGCTCCGCGGGTCTGCGCCTGCGTTCCGAGTACAGACAGGGCTATTTGCCGCTTCTGCTGCCATGTGCGCTCGGCTGCGCCTGCCGTAACAGCGGCGAATAAGGCGATAACGAGCAGTAAACAATGTTTTTTCATAGGAGATAATGTTTTTAACAGTGAGAAATAAAGCAAAGCCGAACAGGGATTTCCCTGCCCAGCTTTGCCATAGGAAGATTTTTTTAGTTCTGCGTCTGTGTCATCGGTTCATAGCCGGTCGGGAACACCAATGCCTCGTATGATACATTACTGAAGGCCATGCCTGTGCTTCCGATGCTGATGTTCCACGGGAACAGGATGAAATTGCTCAGCTGGTTGCCTGATGTTGGCATGCTCTGCGTTCCCGAATAGTAGGTACCGTTGCCGTTCGGAATGGCGTCGCCGACTACGGTGGGGTCTTGGGTCATGCTGGCCGGGATGTAGAACAGTGCGCCCGAAACGGTAGCCGTGCCGTCGCTGCTAAGCTGTATTTCAACGTTGTAGCCCGTAGTCTCGTTTGCCGTGAGACTAAGTACGTTCTCTATATCAGAGTTGTGGTAAGGCTCGACAACAAGGAACCTCGCTACGGTTTTGCCGTTCTCGGCTTCCGTAACGCCCTGCTCGTACACGTTGGCCTCCCATCCTCCGCCGGTGAGGAACAGGCCTTCCTCGTACCACATGGCGCCTTCAACCTTTCTCAGGCGGCTGATGGTGAACGTCTGCGAGTGTGCGCCGTACATGTAGGTGTCTTCGTCCTCAATTCCGATGACAACTTCTTCGTCAATAGTTCCTACCGGAACGTCGAAGCTTACGGTGAAGTCCTTTGACTTCTCACCGGCGTTGAAAGTCACTTCCGACGGAACCTGTACTCCGCTGTTGCTCGAATACAGCCTGTATGTGCCGGCTTCGGCGTCGTTGTGGCGTGCTACCGTGAACGAAAGCTCCTGCACGTCGTCGGCTTTAAGGATTATGTCTGTCTCGTCGGCCAGAATGTACGCCCCCTCGTAGTCTGCGTCGGGCTGCGGTGTGTACTCGTATTCGTCGGTACAGGCGTTAAAGGCCAGGGCGAATACGGCCAACATAGCCGGCTGCCATAATTTTAATATTCTGTTCATGTTGTTCTGTTTGCTTTATGTTAATAATGTCAGTTTCCAGCAACGGGAGTGTAGCTTCCCGTCGGGTCGGGGTTGTTCCAGCCGATGAGGGCGTTGTTGCTGTTCTCCTCGGTCATCACAATCACCCAGTTCATCCATGCCGGGCGGCCGGATGTCTTGAAGCGTGCGTCGTCGAAGAAGTTTGAGCCTTCCTGCGTACGGTCTACGGAGTAGTTGAGGCGCTTGATGTCGAAGAACGTCTGTCCCTCGCCCCAAAGCTCAACGCGCTTCTGGAAGATGATTTCCTCAATCACTGCATCGTCCGTGGTGGCGTTGCAGGTGTATGTGCCGAACACTGCGCGGTACTCGCTCATGAACTGCTCGAGAAGGGTCTTGCCGGCGGTGGCTCCATATACATGGACTGCAGCCTCGGCCCTGATGAAGTACATTTCCTCGATGCGCATCAGCGGATATGCAGCCGCACAGGCCACCGTTGCAGTGGTGGTGTTGCCTTCGTTGGGCTGGAATTTCTGCGAAACGTACGGGTGGATTAAGTCGTCTGCCTTCCAGAACAGCTTGCGCCAGTCTGACGGGTCAATCCTGTTGTACATGGGAGCATAGATGCACGGAGCCGCTCCTGCCGACGCGTAACCGCCCGAATATTCGGGAGACATCCATGAAGTCCAGTTCAAGATACCCGAGGTAACCGTAGAGTTCTCGGCTGTCTGCGACACGCCCCACATCCACTTGTTCGTAGCCAGTGTGTTGAAGCAGGTGGAAAGAGGAGTAAAATAAACTTGGTTGCCCTCCACGGGGAAGCAGTCGGTCAGCTCGGTAGGCGTGGTAGTGGTTGTCGTGATGGCCTCCTGCGCATAGTTGTATGCGTCCTGATAGCTTTCTGTCCACATGTAAAGGCGTGCGTAAAGGCCGCAAACCACGTCCTTGTGGGGCAGGGTACGGTTGGTGGCGTATGTCGCGTTGTTGTCCAGGTAGTCGATGTACTTGTACGCGCTGTCGAGGTCGTTCTCAATGAACTTGGCCATAGTCTCACGATCAACGCGTGGGTTGTTCTTCGTGTCTTCCTCCGTTGTCTCGTCGGTTACTATGGGGACAGTGTAGTTTGTCACGTTGTTGCCGTCAGAGTTAGTGCCGCTGAACTTCTCGTTAGGCAGGAACTCGTACTCACGGGCGAGGTCGAGATAGAGGGCGGCGCGCTGCGCGTAGGCTGCGCCGAGTGCCCCGAGGTCAAGCTCGTCGCGCTCGTCCTTGGCCTTTACGGCGGCGATGAGCTTGTTGCATGACAGTATCACTTCATACTGGTAGTTCCAAAGCCACTGTGTGCGTGCCATGTTGTCGCCCATCTGGTCGAGCGTCTCCCACGGCTGGAAGTGGTCGTAGTCAGAGAATGCTATTGCCATGTCTTCCGTTTCGACATCGCGTATGTGCATCAGTCCGCCGTAACCGAAGGCGTAGTCGGTGTAGTTTCCCGTTCTCGCATCAAGCGTGTTGAAGCTTGCCGGGAGGGCCATAAGCATGCCGCTGACAGAGTTAGGCGAATTGTCAAGCTCGTCTTGCAGCACCATATTCGTTGGCACAGTCTCGTCGATACAGCTTGTCATCATGAAAGCCGCCGGGCAGAGGGCCAGTGCCGTTAACAGTTTTATGCTTTTTTTCATAATGGTATTCCTTGTTCTTTTTTGTTAGAATGTTATTGACAGACCTCCTGAAATTGTGCGCATCGGCGCATAGTATGCCGACGTGATAGAGCCGGAGATGCTCTGGCGCGGGTCGAGACCCTGGCGCTTTGACCATGTCCAGAGGTTGTCGCCTGTAACGTAGACACGCACGTTGCCGAGACCTATGCGCGAAACCCAGTTCTTCGGCAGGTTGTAAGCCACGCTGAAGTTCTGCAGGCAGAGGTAAGAAGCGTCCGTGAGGAAGCGGTCTGACGTTGAGGCCGTATAGTCGTCGTTGTACTGCAGGCGCGGAATGTTGCTGCCGGTGTTCTCCGGCGTCCATGCGTCGAGCAGGTCGGTGTGGAACGCGTTGCCACGTGTGAAGGCCATTTCCTGTGCGTATGTCGAGTCGTAAACCTTGCCGCCAATCTGGTAAGAGAAGTTTACTGACACCTCAAGTCCCTTCCAGCTCAGGCTTGTGCCGAAGCCTCCGTAGACGTCGGGCAGCGCTGTGCCGCACAGGTGGTAGTCGGCTTCGCTGTAGTCAACGGTCTTCTCGCGGCCGATGACGTTGCCCTCGGCGTCAGTCACGTCCATCCAGTAAGCTGCCTTACCGTTGTCCGGGTTGTTGGGATTGCTCTCGTCGTAGTAAACTCCGGCGTACTGCGGCATGTACCATGTGTACATTGACTCTCCCTCGCCGAAGAACCAGCTGCTGCTGCTGTAGCCGGCAGAACCGTCAACTGTCATCGTGCGGCTGCTTTCCGGCAGACGGGTAATCTTGTTGTTGTATGCGGTCAGGTTGAGGTTGGCTGACCATGTGAGGTCTCTTGTGCGGATGATGTCGCCGCTAAGCTCTATTTCCACACCCTGGTTGCGCATGTCGCCGACGTTGCGGTAGTAAGAGCGGTAGCCGAACGACGGAGCGATGGGGAAGCTGAAGAGCATGTCACTCGTCTTGCGGTAGAAGTATTCCACGCTACCCGACAGCCTTCCGCGGAACAGCGAGAACTCTACGCCGGCGTTGAAGTTGCCGTTCTTCTCCCATGTGATGTCCTCGTTTCCGTAGATGTAAGGCACAACGGAAATCTGGTCGTTTGAGTTTACGATGGTGTAAGAGTTGGTGTACAGGTAGTCGCCGATGTTGTCGTTACCCTGTTCGCCGTATGAAGCCTTGATTTTCAACTCGTCAATCCACGGCGCGTTGAACCAGCTCTCCTTGCTTATAATCCAGGCGCCGCCGAACGACCAGAAGTTACCCCAGCGGTGGTCGGGATGGAAGCGTGAGGATGCGTCGCGGCGGTAAGATATCGAGCCGAAGTACTTTTGGTCATAGTTGTACTGTGCGCGGCCGAACCATCCTTCCACGTTGTAGTCGGTGGTGTATGACTCCTGCGTGCCTGCAACTACGCCGCCTGCCAGCTCGTCGCCGAACGGGTCGAACATGTTGCTCTTCGAACCGAACAGCAGGTAGTAGTGGTTGCGGTAGTACTCGTGGCCGAGCATCACGTCAACGTTGTGCTTGCCGAAGTCGTGGGTCCAGTTGATAAGCTGCTGCAGGTTGTATGCCCAGCTGCGTGTGTGGTACTTGCTTACCATACCGTTCTGCGTTGCGTACTGGCCGTAGAACGGGTTTGTGGTGGCCGTCTGGCGTGCCTCGTCCTCAGAAACGGTGTTCACTGAGGTAATCTTGAAGCCGAACGGCAGGCGCACTTCGGCCGTACCTGTTGCGCTGAAGGTGTTGCCTTCGATGTTGTTCTTGTTCAGCTGGTTGTCCGACAAGGGGTTTGACTGTCCCATGAACGGGCGTGACAGGCCGATTACCGTGCCGTCGCCGTAGTCGTACATGTTGATGCCAGATTCGTTGTCGAACATGATGTTGCCCTGCGCGTCGCGGATGTAGAGCGGGTAGATGGGCGCCATCTGTGTAAGTGCGAACACGTTGCCTGACGACGATGAGCTTCCGTCCTCGCTGAGCGAGTTGGAGTCATAGTGCGAATAGCTGAAGTTTCCGCCGAGCTTGAGCCACGGCTTCAGCTGGTAGTCGGCCTTCAGTCGGGCTGAGATGCGCTCGTAGTCGGAGTTAGTCGTGATACCCTCGTTGCTCAGGTAGTTCAGCGAGCCGTAGAAGTTGCTCCTGTCCGTAGCGCCCGTAGCCGTAAGGGTGTACTCCTGGCGCAGGCCGTTGTTGTATGTAGCGTCCGTCCAGTCGTCGGGCGTTATGTAGTATTGGTTGCCGTCAACGCCGGTTACAAGGTTGCCCAAGGTAGCGTTGGGGTTGAGCTTGCCGTTGGCACCAATCATGTATTCGCCCTGCGGCACGGTGTACACGTTGTAGCCCAAGCCGTAGTTGGAGGCGTCGGTAAGGTGCTGGTTGGCGAACTTTGCGGCCATGTCGGCGCTGTAGCCCAACTGGTTCTGGGCGTAGTTGTTAAGTCCGGCGTACCACATCTCGTAATACTTGGCCGGGCTGTCAACCGTGTGGTAGCTCGGTATGGCGCGTGAGTTCGAACCCCACTTCGCGTCGAGGGTGATAGTGGCCTGTCCCTTCTTCGCGCTCTTCGTCGTGATAAGGATGACGCCGTTGGCGCCGCGCGCTCCGTAAAGGGCTGCCGAAGCGGCGTCCTTCAGCACAGTCATCGACTCGATGTCCTGGTTGCTGATGGTGTTGAGGTCGCCCTCGAACGGCGCGCCGTCAACGATGATGAGCGGCTGCGTGCCCGCGTTGATTGAGCTGATACCGCGGATGTTGATTGACGTTGACGACTGTCCGGGCTGTCCCGACGGGTTGTAAAGCTGCACACCCGACACCTTGCCCACAAGCGCGTCTACAGGGTTGGTGACCTGCGCCTTGTTGATTTCCTCGGCGTCAATCACGGCAGCCGAACCCGTGAAGGCCGACTTCGTAGAAGTACCGTAGGCCACGACCATCACCTCGTCAAGGTCGGTGCGCACGGGCAGAAGCGTCACATTGACGTTGCGGCCGCGCACGGTCACCTCCTGCGTCTCCATGCCTACGTATGACACTTGCAGCTTGTTGTGCCCTGACGGCAACGACAGCGAGAAGCGGCCGTCGGCGTCGGTCACGGTGCCGGTCTGCGTACCGGCTACGCGGACGGTGGCGCCGATGACGGGTTGCCCGTCCTCCTGCGACACCACGGTGCCCGTAACTGCCGTTTGAGCCAATGCCATCCCCACGCACAGGAACAGCGAGGCCAAAATCATTGTTAGTCTTTTTTCCATAAATACTCTCTCTAATTAAATAAATAAATTATACTTTTATTACAATTTGCAAAAATAAAGATATTTTCAATACAAACGAAATAAAACTGAAAAAAATGCTATCGCAGGTTCACTTTTTAACAAAACACTATCAAATTCACATGTTTTGCCGCTATAAGTGTTGCTTTGACAGTATATTTTCTGTCATTTTGCACGGTTGGAGGCCGAATAAAAAGTGTATAAAATTCACTAATATTTATCGCTTTTTACGATAAACACAAATATTTTAGGCGCATAAAGTTTGTCCTTTACGTGTATTTACTTAAAAACCTTGTAAATCGTTTTTATTGCTGTTAAGGCACACGGGATGGCAAAATGTCACTTAGACAATGTCGCAATAAGCTGCGTGAAACGTCCCCTTTGTGTTTACAAGGATTTATTTTATTGACGCGTCCGTTCTGATTTGCAACCACTATTGCAAATCAGAACGGACTGAAGCGGGGCTTCCGGCTGTTGTGATGCCGCACTCCGGTGCGGACCGTCGGCTGCCTGACGCCCCCGTTTGCGGCAAGATGAAGGCCGTCTGCCAAAGCATTCCGCCTCCGGGGATGCCGTTGCCGGTTTAAGGAAGAGGCCCGCCAGATATTTCCCATGACGGCAAGCGCGCCGTGGCTTGCTGTCATGTTCAGAGCCGTAAGCGGCAAACGCGGCGGACACAGCCGCCCCGTTTCTTAATGTTTATTAATTTGAACACGCGCGCGAGCGCACGTCTTGGACTCCCGGCTGCGGCATGAAGCCATCGCGCATGACAGGAAGCAGCCGTCAAGGCGTTTGCGGATAATCCCTGAAAGGTGGCCTTTTACCGTCCGAAAGGCCGTCTTTTAGACGGCAAAAGGCCATGTTTTACAACGTAAAAGACGGCCTTTTGCAACGCCTTGAGCTGCAACGCGTTACACCCGATGCCTGCGAAAGCCGGCCGGAGAGGGCGATGCGCGCTTATATTGGCACCGGTTTGTTAAGTTTTAAACATGCCGGACAATGTGTAAGCATAAGCCCGTTGTCCGGTGACATTACGATAACGGGTGTGGTGTTTACACCTTAATTTTATCACGCCTACGCGCGCGTGACACGATTATCCCTAATTTATTTAATTAGAGAGAGTATTTATGGAAAAAAGACTAACAATGATTTTGGCCTCGCTGTTCCTGTGCGTGGGGATGGCATTGGCTCAAACGACAGTCACGGGTACCGTGGTGTCGCAGGAGGACGGGCTGCCGATTATCGGCGCCACAGTCCGCGTAGACGGCACAGACACCGGCACCGTGACCGACGCCGACGGCCGTTTCTCGCTGTCGTTGCCGTCAGGCAAGAAAAAGCTTGTCGTTTCCTACGTGGGCATGGAGACGCAGGAGGTGACCGTGAGCGGCCGCAACGTCAATGTGACGCTTCTGCCCGTGCTGACCGACCTTGACGAGGTGATGGTCGTGGCTTACGGTACTTCTACGAAGTCGGCCTTCACGGGTTCGGCGGCTGTGGTGAAGTCTGAGGAAATCGCCAAGATTGCCAGCTCGAACGCTTTGTCCGCGTTGACTGGTAAGGTGTCAGGCGTGCAAATCAACAGCGCTACGGGCGCTCCGGGTGAGGAGTCTTTCTCAATCCGCATCCGAGGCATAAGCTCGATTAGTGCTGACAGCAAGCCGCTCATTGTTGTCGACGGTGTGCCTTATGACGGCGAGTTGAACAACATCAACCAGAACGACATCGCGTCGATGACTGTGTTGAAGGACGCCGCTTCGGCCGCCCTTTACGGTGCGCGCGGTGCCAACGGCGTTGTCATCATCACGACGAAGAGCGCCGAGCAGGGACGCACTTCTATCACGGTTGACGCCAAGTGGGGCGCAAACACGCGCGGTGTGGAGTTCTACAACACGGTGGAAAGCCCTGCCGCATACTATGAGACATACTATAACGCTTTGAAGAACTACAGCATGGTGGCTGGCAACGACGCCGCTACGGCTCACAACTGGGCTGTGAACAACATGTTCTCGGGCGCATACAACTTGGGATACAACGTTTATTCGGTGCCGCAGGGACAAAGCCTCATTGGTACTGACGGCAAGCTCAACCCGAACGCAACGCTCGGAAACGTTGTCAACGGCTACCTTCTCAAGCCCGACTCTTGGCGCGACGCCGTGTACCAGACCGGTCTCCGCCAGGAATACAACGTCACCGCAACGGGAAGCAACGCTAACGGCTCTTTCTACGGGTCGGCCGGCTACTTGAAGAATGAGGGTATCGCCATCGGCTCTGACTACAGCAGGTTCACCGGAAGGTTGAAGGCTGACTACCAGCTGAGGCCGTGGCTGAAGGTGGGCGCTAACTTCAACTATGCCCACTACAAGTCGAACTACCTGGCTGACGACGGCGGCAGCACTGTAGGCAACGTGTTCGTTGTGAAGAACATCGCCCCCATCTATCCGCTTTACATACGTGATGCGGCCGGAAACATTCTTCAGGACCCGAAGACCGGACTGCCGATGTATGACTTCGGTGACGGCAGCATTACAGGCGTTACACGTCCGACGCTGACCAACTCCAACCCGGTGTTCGCAAACAACTTCGACGTGAACCAGCGTGAGGGCAACAGCCTCGACGCTACGGGCTTCTTCGAAATCCGTTTCCTCAAGGACTTCAAGTTCACTTCGAACAACTCTGTGATGCTCGATGAGACAAGGTTCACTTCGACGCAAAACCCGTTCTACGGCCAGTTCGCGTCGTCAAACGGCTCGGTCAGCAAGGAGCATGTGCGCGCATGGTCGTACAACTACCAGCAGCTGTTGAGCTGGCACCACGTTTTCGGCAAGCACGACGTTGACGTGATGCTCGGCCACGAGTATTACCGCCTGAGGAACTACGACCTCTATGCAAGCAAGAGCAACATCTTCTCTGTATCCAACAACGAGCTTGCCGGCGCCGTTACAATCGGTTCCGCTACGTCTTACACCTCCGACTACAACGTTGAGGGCTGGTTCGGCCGCGCCCAGTACAACTATGACCAAAAGTATTTCGGCTCGGTGTCTTACCGCCGCGACGCATCGTCACGCTTCCATCCCGACCACCGCTGGGGTAACTTCTGGTCAATCGGCGGCGCCTGGATTATCAGCAAGGAAAAGTGGTTCAACGCTCCTTGGGTTGACGAGTTGAAGTTCAAGGCTTCATACGGTGAGCAGGGTAACGACAACATCGGTTCTTACCGCTATACTGACGTTTATACATTCGCGCCTGCCGGCGACGGCGTCGGCCTTGTTCCCTCAACAGTCAAGGGTAATCCTGAAATCACTTGGGAAAAGGGCGGAAACTTCAATACGGGCTTCGAGTTCTCATTGTTCCGCGGCAGGCTGTCAGGTAGCATCGAGTACTTCTACCGCAAGACTACCGACATGCTCGACTACTTCGCCCTCCCGTCATCGTCAGGCTACGAAGGCTACTACGACAACATCGGCGACATGCGCAACCAGGGTGTCGAAGTGGAACTGTTCGGAACCCCCATCAGGACAAAAGACTTCGAGTGGGGCATCAACCTGAACTTTACGGCTTACGACAACAAAATCCTCACTATCGCCGACGACAACAAGACGCTTGAGGTGGAGGGTGCTCCCGGATACCAGAGTGGCCAGTTCTATTACGGCGAGGGAGAATCCCTGTACACATTCTACATGCCCAAGTATGCCGGCGTTGACGACCAGGGACGCGCCCTGTTCTATTACGACGTTTACGAAAACAGCGTTGACGAAAACGGACAGACCGTACGCGAATACAAAGGACGCGACGTGACTACCGACCCGTCGAGCGCTACCGACTACCTCTGCGGCACAGCCCTGCCGTGGGCATACGGAGGTTTCGGCACTTCGTTCTCGTACAAAGGCTTCGACCTGTCAATCGACTTCTCTTACCAGATTGGCGGACAAATCTACGACTCTGACTATGCTGGAATGATGAGCATGTCAAGTACTGCCAAGGGTGGCTCCATCCATGCCGACTTGCTTGACGCATGGTCGCCCGAGAATACAAGCTCGAACATCCCGCGTCTCGTAATCGACGATGTCAACGCTACGGCTACTTCTGACCGCTTCCTTACAGACGCTTCGTACCTGAGCCTGCAGAACCTCAACTTCGGCTATACTTTCCCGGCTAAGTGGACTACAAAGGTAGGCGTGAACAAGCTCCGCCTGTACCTCACCGCCACCAACCTGTGGCTGTGGTCTAAGCGCCAGGGCCTTGACCCGCGCCAGAGCATCACCGGTAGTGCATCAACGAATTATTATTCTGCAATGAGGACTATCTCTGGCGGTATCAGCATAACTTTCTAAAAATTAAAACAAGAACATAAGATGAAAAGAATAGCAACAATATGTGTGGGCGTAGCTCTCTTGGCCTCGTCAGTTTCACTTACCGGCTGTATCGACGAGACTTTCCCCACTGACGGAGCTACTGCCGGACAGGTAGGAGAGTCGTCAGAAGCCGTGGAGGCTTTGGTCGGAGGACTTAACTCATACGCCACACAGCAATGGACAACGCAGTGGACGCCGAGCTTCGGTTATCCGGCGCTTATGATTATACGAAACATCCAGTCGGGCGAGATGGCGTACGGCGACGACCTGAACGGATGTCTGTACATGAACTGGGTAGGCGACCTCTACCTTTCACGTGAGTATCTTGTAAACCAGTTCCTCTGGTACTACGAGACTGCATACGCAGGAGCCACCAACAAGGCGATGAACAGCATCGACGTGAACGTCAGCGACGAGATGAAGGGATACTATGCGGTTGCGCTGGCTTACCGCGCAATGCTGTATCTTGACATGGCGCGCGAATACGAGTGGCAGCCGAACGACAAGACACAGCCTATAAGCCCCGAGCAGAACAGCATCGAAGGACTTACTGTTCCTATCGTAACTGAAGACATGACCGAGGAGCAGTGGAAGAACAATCCGCGTGCCACACGTGCGCAGATGTCAGAGTTCATTCTCGGCGACCTGCAGCAGGCGGCTGAATGGATTAACTTCCTGCCGAGCAGCAGCAAGACCATGCCTCACCTTGACTGTGTGTACGGACTCATGGCACGCTGCTACATGTGGCTCGGAGAGTATGGCGAAGCGCAGAAATACGCCCGTATGGCCATTGACGCCTCTTCGACAACGCCCATCACGAGGGAACAGGGACTTAGCACTACGTCGGGCTTCAACGACATCAACCAGTTCATGTGGGGTTCGCAGTACGCTGCCGGCAACGTAAACAACCTTTATTGCTGGACAGCCAACATGTGTAACGAAATATCTTACGGATATACAGGTACGCAGCTTGGCACATACGTGAGGATTGACGCCGACATGTACAGCCGCATAAGCAACACCGACTGGCGCAAACTGTTGTGGAAAGCTCCCGCAGGCTCTGCCCTTGACGGAGACAACACGTACATCGACGATGAAGTAGGAGCTGGCTTGCCTGATTACGCTTCTCTGAAGTTCCGTCCCGGAGGCGGCAGCACGAATGATTACAGCGCCGGCAACGTGACAGGTTTCCCGTTCATGCGTATAGAGGAAATGTATTTAATCGAAGCCGAAGCTGCCGCACATACGAGTTCAGCTGAGGGAATACGTCTGCTTGAAACGTTCATGCGTCAATACCGCGACCCGGCTTACACATGCCGCGTAAGCGACCCACAGGCTGTAATTGACGAGATTGTGTTCCAAAAGGCAATCGAACTTTGGGGCGAAGGACAATATTGGTTTGATGTGAAGAGGCTCGGTTATCCTGTGGTAAGGAATTACAACGGCACCAACCATACATCTGCATACCTGTACAACTCTACGACAGAGCTGCCGGCATGGATGAATTGGCAGATTTCACAAATGGAGGAAATGAACAACAGGGCGGTAAATGGATACAACAACCCGATGTGCTCCGGCCTGTACGCTCCAACTACATCACAACAATAAAAACAGCGAATTATGAAAAGAATATTTAATTTTCCGGCAATGCTCTTTGCCGCTGCCCTGGTTACATCACTTGGCTCTTGTACGGAAGAGTTCGAATACTCCGGAGCGAAAGTCGAGGGGGAGCAGGTGTATTTCAGCAGTGAGCTGCCGTCAACCGTGAACCTTTCGCAGGACGAAAGCAGCGTGCAGATACCTGTCAACCGTATCAATAGCGAAGGAACATTGACCGTTGACCTCGACGTTACAGTTTCCGCCAACAGCAAAGTGACAGTGCCCAACACTGTTACATTCGCCGAAGGCGAGACGACAGCCAATCTCACAATCACCTATGACCCCTCAAGCATCGAGTTGGGACATTTCGATGATGTCACCCTTTCCGTAAAAGACGCGAACTATACCACGCCTTACGGTAACTCTTCATACTCGTTCTCGATAGGAATGTCTGAATGGGAGTCTCTTGGACAAGGCTTGTTCCGTGAGGGTATAGTCAGCAGCTATTATGGTGAAGACCCGCTGACTTACAATGTCGAGATACAGCAAAGCATTACAACTCCCGGCATGTACCGCATTGTTACGCCGTATGGTGCAGGCACTGACTTCTATACCACATACATAGCGAGCGGCACGTTCGGATGGGCAGAAAGGGAGAACATGAGCATGGTCATCAATGCTACCGACCCTAACTTTGTTTACATTACCGGCGATTTCTATCCTGGCGTGGATGACAGTGCTCTTGGCGGCAGAGGCGCAATGCACCTTTTCAGCATAGTTGACCAGGAAGCTATCAACCTTGGCTCTGTCGATGCGGTAAAGGCTCAGGAGCCAGACCTGTTCGGCAAGCTGCAGGATGGTGTGTTCACCTTCCCCGAAAGAGGTATATATGTCAACTTCGATGATTCGTTTACGCCGTTAGGCTATCTTCCCTGCCAGCTGCTTACGATAGCTTTGCCCGGCTATGCGTTCGTTGACTATTCGTCGTCGTTCACTTATACGGGCCGCTTCATCGACCTTGACGACAACTATTACGCACAGGGAACAATCACGCTTGGCGAGGATGTTGCAAGCGCAAGGTACATACTTGCCGCCGAGGGTGACGACGTTCAGGCAATCATCGACGGACTGACCGACGGTTCAGTGACTCCGCTTGAGACCATAACCGAAGGCAAGGAAGTAAGCATCGCGCTTGAGGAGAGCGGAACATATACGATGATAATCGTTACATACGACTCTGAAGGCAACGAGCGCAGCAGCTCTGCGACTACGTTCGAATTCAGCATCGATGCTACCCGTCCGACATGGCAGCCGCTGTACACCGGAACGTTCACGCACAACGTAGAGCCTGCGTTCATCACCAGGAGCGCTACCGACCCGTCATTCGTGGGCAATCCTCTGGTAGGCGTGCAAGGCTTCAACACATCATACACGACAACAATCTATCAGGACGCCAACAACCCATCAAGCTACAAGGTTGAGCCGTGGATTGTAAACGGCGCATCCCTGGAGTTCACGATGGACGCTGAGGGCAACATCACGTTCCTTGACGCCAATACAGGCTTCGCGCTTCAGAGTGGCGAGGTGCTTCTTGGCGGAGACGCCGTGACGGCATTCCACGCCGCAAACGTTGAAGCCGACGGCACAACAAGCTGGTATGATGAGGAGAACGGACAGTTCGTATTCGGAACCGTTTACTACATGGACGCTCCCGGACAGTGGGCAGGCGGAGCTTACGAGACGTTCGACATCACGTCAGCCGCAGGCGTTTCGCCGGTGAAGAATGGTTGGAAGGTAGGCAAGGCAATCTTCCCGAAGACCTTTGCAGGCAAGAGTACAAAATGGTTCGGCAAGAACATGGGAATAAAAGTTCCGGCCGCAGGCATCAAAGGTAATCTTGAGAGATAACGAGAAGATTTCCTGAACCACATAAAAATCCCGGAAGTCAGGTACAAGCTTCCGGGATTTTTTGAATAAAACCGCATTAAATACTATCAAAACATGAGAAAACTATTCATCACAGCGTCAATGGCCCTGATGTGCGCCATTGGCTACGCAGTCCCGGCCAAGCGCGGGATATGGAAGACGGTGACGACGGCCGACGGCTCAACCGTCAGGGTTGAGCTTCGCGGCGATGAGTTCTGTCACTACTGGCGTGCCGCCGACGGCCGCTGCTATGTAGAGAACGCAGGTACGGGACTGTTCGAGACTGCCAATGTAAGCGCCCTCTTGAAGGCCGGCGAGCCGCGCCGCGCCGCCGCCGAAGAGGCGAGGCAGCGCCGTGCGCCGATGTCGCGCGTGCAGCTTGGCGGCGACCACGCCCCCTACACGGGCGAGAAGAAGGGCCTGATTATCCTCGTGAGCTTTGCCGACCGGCCCTTCGAGGCCGCCCATACGCAGGCCCTCTATGACAGGATAGTCAACGAGGAGAACTTCTCCGAGCCTTCGATGGGCTTCGTCGGCTCCGTGCACGACTACTTCCGCGACCAGAGCTACGGCCAGTTCAGCCTCAAGTTCGACGTGGTTGGCCCCGTGGCCATGCCCGAGAACCAGGCTTATTACGGCGGCAACGTCAACGGCCAGGACAACATGCGCGTGATAGGACAGATGGTGAAGGACGCCTGCTCGGCCGTTGCCGACGAGGTTGACTTCAACGACTACGACTGGGACGGCGACGGCGAGGTTGACCAGGTGTTCATCCTGTACGCAGGCCGCGGCGAAGCTTCCGGCGGAGGCGCCAACACGATATGGCCGCACGAGTACAACCTCACCTCGGCCACCGGCTCGGCCCTCACCATCAACGGCGTGAGGATTAACACATACGCCTGCGGATGCGAGCTTGGAGCCGGCGGCGGCATCGACGGCATCGGGACAATCTGCCACGAGTTCTCCCACTGCCTCGGCCTTCCCGACATGTACGACACGCGCAACGACAACTCGTTGACCGCCGACTTCGGCCTTGGCGAATGGGGCCTGATGTCTGCCGGCAACTACAACGGCAACAGCTTCATCCCCGCCGGATACACGTCCTATGAGAAGATGTACGCCGGATGGCTCACTCCGACCGTGCTCGAAAGCGACCGCACGGTGAGCGGCATGAGGGGCATCAACGACAACCAGGATGCGTACATCGTGTACAACGACGGCCACACGGACGAATACTACCTGCTTGAGAACCATGACGGCTCGGGATGGGACGCAGGACTTCCCGGCACCGGACTGCTCATTCTGCACGTCGACTTCGACGAGTACATCTGGGCTTACAACATTGTGAACAGCCCGATAGCGCAGAGCGGAGGCAACCCGCACCCGCACTGCACCATCATTCCGGCTGACGGCACACGCGATGCAAACCAAGGCGACCTGTGGCCTTACAGCTACCACACAAGCCTTACCAACACATCGTCGCCTGCGGCGGAGCTGTACAACCTCAACTCCAACGGCTCGTATTTGATGAACAAGCCGATAACCAACATCACGAAGGCTTCTGACGGTACCATATCATTCTCGTTCGCCAACGAGAACATATCCACCGACGACTATCCTCTGCCCGAGACGTACATCTTCTACGAGTCGTTCGACCAGTGCAACGGCAGTGGAGGAAACGACGGAAACTTCAACGTAAACACGTCAGGCTCAGTAGTGTACGACAACCAGGGATGGACTTCCACGTCAAGCCAGCAGGCCGACAGGTGTGCAAGGTACGGCTCGTCAATGATGACGGGACAGGCCACAACGCCCGAGATAACCATCAACGGCACATACAACCTGTGGTTCAAGGCCGCTCCTTACGGCAGTGACGGCACCACTATGACTGTAGAGGTGGCACAGGGTGACGCTACGCTCGGCAAGACTTCGTTCACCATGAGCGTTGGCAAGTGGTCGGCCTTCAACACTACGGTTGAGGCCAACGGCGTGGTTAAGCTGCGTTTCATGACCGACAAGGGCCGTTTCTATCTTGACAAAGTCTGCATAACGGCTGAGAACGTAGGCACCGGCATAGCCGACGTGAACGTTGACGCCGACGGCGAGCCTGCCGACAACCGTATATACAGCATCGACGGCCGCTACGTTGGCACCGACGAGACCCAGCTGCCCAAGGGCCTGTACATACGCGACGGCAAGAAGTTCGTCAAGAAGTAATCCGAAGCCCCGGCCGCAGCATCCTGCCACCCGTCCCGGCCATATCAAAGGGAGGCTGCCGGGAATGCTTTTGCAGGGTGGGGAAATAAGGCTGGCAAGGCTTCTCCGCCTTGTCCGGACGGCATGATTTTCACCATTGGCAACAGGCTGATTGCCAGATGTTTACCAAAAGGCCGTGTTTTGCAGTGCAAAACACGGCCTTTTATCGTGCAATCTACGTTCTTTCGCAGTGCAAAAGGCCGCCTCTTGCATTGGCTCACGGCGGCGTTTCGCCTGCGTTTTGTTTTTTTACATCCAAAATTTTGCTTTTGCTTCCATTATTTATTAACTTTGCAGACTTGCTGAATAGTGTCCGTGCCGACAGCGCGGACGTGAGAATTGACTGTAATGGAAAGTGTTAACAACAAGCAAAACGAGTTTGTGCGCCAGGTGGCCGAGCAGAAATACGAGTTCGGCTTCACTACCGACGTGCATACAGACATCATAGACAAGGGGCTTACCGAGGACACTGTGCGCCTTATTTCCGCCAAGAAGGGCGAGCCGGAGTGGATGCTCGACTTCCGCCTAAAGGCTTTCAGGCACTGGCTTACGATGGAACAGCCCACGTGGGGGCACGTTCATCTGCCCGAAATCGACTATCAGGCCATTTCCTATTACGCCGACCCCATGGCGAAGAAGAAGGACGAGGGCAAGAAGGAGATTGACCCGGAGCTGATGAAGACGTTTGACAAGCTGGGCATTCCGCTCGAAGAGCGGCTGATACTCAGCGGCCAGACGGCTGTGGACGCGATAATGGACTCGGTGTCGGTGAAGACCACGTACAAGGAGAAACTGGCCGAGAAAGGCATCATCTTCTGCTCAATAGGCGACGCGGTTAAGAACCATCCCGACCTCGTGCGCGAATACATAGGCTCGGTTGTGCCTTATCGCGACAACTTCTTCGCCGCGTTGAACAGCGCAGTGTTCAGCGACGGTTCGTTCGTCTACATACCGAAGGGCGTGCGAAGCCCGATGGAGCTAAGTTCGTATTTCCGCATCAACGCAAGGAACACGGGGCAGTTCGAGCGCACGCTAATCATCGCCGAGGATGACAGCTACGTGTCTTACCTTGAAGGTTGCACCGCCCCGATGCGCGACGAGAACCAGCTTCACGCCGCCATCGTGGAGATAATAGTGAAGGACAACGCCGAAGTGAAGTACTCTACGGTGCAGAACTGGTATCCCGGCGACGAGCAGGGGCGCGGCGGCGTGCTAAATCTTGTGACCAAGCGAGGCGACCTGCGCGGCAAGAACTCAAAGCTGTCGTGGACTCAGGTGGAGACCGGTTCGGCCATTACTTGGAAGTATCCCTCGTGCATACTGCGCGGCGACAACTCCGTGGCGGAGTTCTACTCTGTCGCCGTGACCAACAACATGCAGGAGGCCGACACGGGAACTAAGATGATTCACTTGGGCAAGAACACGCGCAGCACCATAATAAGCAAGGGCATAAGCGCCGGGCACAGCCAGAACTCTTACCGCGGACTGGTGCGCGTGGCGCCCGGAGCCGATGGCGCGCGCAACTACTCGTCGTGCGACTCGCTGCTGCTGGGCAGCGAATGCGGCGCGCATACCTTCCCCTACATGGACATCCACAACGACACTGCCATAGTGGAGCATGAGGCTACGACCAGCAAAATCAGCGAAGACCAGCTGTTCTACTGCAACCAGCGCGGCATCCCCACCGAGCAGGCCGTCGGCCTTATCGTCAACGGTTACGCCAAGGACGTGCTCAACAAGCTGCCGATGGAGTTCGCCGTGGAGGCCCAGAAGCTGCTGAGCGTGTCGCTGGAGGGGACGGTAGGATAGCCGGTTAATTGAAAGTTGAAAGTTGAGATTTGAGAATTATGATTACCATATATTAATTGAGGAAAGGGAATGGACGCAATGAAGATAATGTGATTGCCGAAACGTAAAGGTAATCATAATTTTCAATTCTCCATTTTCAATTCTCCATTTATCAAAGATGTTATGTTGGAAATTAAAGACTTACACGCCAAGATAGGCGACAAGGAGATATTGAAGGGCATCAACCTTACAATACGCGACGGCGAGACGCACGCCATAATGGGGCCTAACGGCTCGGGAAAGAGCACGCTGAGCGCGGTGCTCGTTGGCAATCCGCTGTATGAAGTGACCGGGGGCGAGGTGACGTTCAACGGCAAGGACCTGCTCGCCATGAAGCCGGAAGACAGGGCGCACGAGGGTCTTTTCCTTTCGTTCCAGTACCCGGTGGAAATCCCCGGAGTGTCGATGACCAACTTCATGCGCGCCGCCGTGAACGAGAAACGCAAGTATGAGGGCAAGGAACCGTTGAATGCGGCGGAGTTCCTGAAGCTGATGCGCGAGAAAAGGAAAATCGTGGAGCTTGACAGCAAGCTGTCGAACCGCTCGGTGAACGAGGGCTTCAGCGGCGGTGAGAAGAAGCGCAACGAGATTTTCCAGATGGCTATGCTTGAACCGAAGCTGAGCATTCTCGACGAGACCGACTCGGGTCTTGACGTCGATGCGCTGCGCATCGTGGCCGAAGGGGTGAACAAGCTGCGCACGCCGGAGTCGAGTTGCATAGTCATCACGCACTACGAACGCCTGCTTGACATCATCAAGCCCGACATCGTTCACGTGCTTTACCAAGGCCGCATCGTGAAGACCGCCGGTCCGGAGCTGTCGAAGGAAATAGAGAAACGCGGCTACGACTGGATTAAGGAAGAAGTAGACGGGATTTAAGTAGTAAGGAGAGGAGGAGTAAAGGAGTAAGCAGACTTGCATTACAGGCTAAGTATATTGGTCTTATCTGGCTCATTTGTCTTATTCGATGATTGCCATTTGTCTTTAACTCCTTTAACTTCATTAACTTCTTTAACTCCTAAATAAAAACAAAATGCAAAGCGAAAAACAATATATCGACCTGTATTCGCAGTGCCGCGGAATGTTGATGGAGCACAGCGCGGCGCCGATGAATGCCGTGCGCGACGCCGCTTTCGACGACTTCCGCCGCATAGGCTTCCCCACGAAGAAGGTAGAACGGTATAAATATACTGACGTCCCGGCGCTGTTCGAGCCTGACTACGGGCTTAACCTCAACCGTCTGGATATACCGGTTGACCCGTATGAGGCGTTCCGTTGCGACGTTCCGAACCTCAGCACGCAGCTTTACTTCGTCTTGAACGATGGCTTTTACGACAAGGTTCTGCCCAAAGGGCACCCTCTGCCCGACGGAGTTGTAGTGGGTTCTCTGGCAAAATACGCCACCGAACATCCCGACTTCGTGGCGAAATACTATGCAAAGCTTGCCAGGACGGCTGACGACGGCATCACCGCCCTTAACACGATGCTGGCTCAGGACGGCCTGCTTGTGTATGTTCCGAAGGGCGTTGTGGTGGAGAAAGCCGTGCAGGTAATCAACATATTGCGGTCGGACGTTGACCTGATGGTTAACCGCCGCGTGCTCATTGTTGTCGAAGCAGGCGCTCAGGTGAAGCTGCTCTTCTGCGACCATGCCGCCGACGACCGCCGTTTCCTTGCCACGCAGGTAATTGAAGCTTACGTAGGCGACAACGCCTCGCTTGACCTTTACTGCTTAGAGGAGACCCATGTGAAGAACGTCCGTGTGAGCAACGTGTTCATCGAGCAGCAAAGGGACAGCCGTGTGAGCCACAATGTCATAACGCTGCACAACGGAGTGACGCGCAACCGCACCGACCTTGTCATGGCAGGGGAGGGCGCCGAGTGCGACCTTTGCGGCTGCGTGATAGCCGACAAGCACCAGCATGTTGACAACAACACGCTCATCGACCACCGCGTGCCTCACTGCACGAGCCGCGAACTGTACAAATATGTGCTTGACGGGAACGCCGTCGGCGCGTTCGCAGGCAAGGTGCTGGTGCGTCATGGAGCGCAAAAGACCGTGTCGCAGGAAACCAACCAGAACCTCTGTGCCACCAAGGAGGCACGCATGTACACGCAGCCGATGCTCGAAATATACGCCGACGACGTGAAGTGTGCACACGGAAGCACCGTCGGCCAGCTCAATGACGCAGCCCTGTTCTACATGCGTCAGCGCGGCATTCCGTTCAAAGAGGCCAAGCTCCTGCTTGAGTTCGCCTTCGCAAACGAGGTTATCGACAACATAAAACTTGCCCCCCTGCGCGACCGCCTGCACTATCTCGTTGAAAAACGGTTCCGTGGCGAGCTGAACAAATGCGAGGGATGCAAGCTGTGTAGGTAAGGACCCACCCCATCCCTCCCTAAGGGAGGGGGCTTGAAATGCCTTGTTTGATTAATAATAAGGTATTATATGAAAGTATGATAAACGTGCATCCGCTCCTTCGCAGGCTTTCGGTTACTAAGCTCCCTCCCTTCGGGAGGGTTGGGGTGGGTGTTTAATCAATAGTTATATGCTCGACATCAACACCATACGCAACGACTTCCCGATACTTTCGCGGACGGTTTACGACCGCCCGTTGGTTTACCTTGACAACGCGGCTACTACCCAAAAGCCGCGCCAGGTGGTTGAAGCCATAACCGAAGAGTATTACAACGTCAACGCGAACGTTCACCGCGGAGTGCATTACCTGTCGCAACAGGCCACCGAACTGCACGAGAATGCGCGTGAGACGGTGCGCCGCTTCATCAACGCGCGGTCAACAAACGAGGTCGTCTTCACGCGCGGAACCACCGAGAGCCTTAACCTCGTGGCCTCTTCTTTCTGTGATGCGTTCATGCAGGAGGGCGACGAAGTAATCGTCTCTGTCATGGAACACCACTCCAACATTGTGCCGTGGCAGCTTCAGGCGGCCAAGAAAGGCATCGCCATACGCGTCATTCCGATGACCGACGGGGGCGAACTTATGCTCGACGAATACGAGAAGCTGTTTACCGAAAGGACGAAGATTATCAGCGTGACGCACGTCAGCAACGTACTCGGAACGGTCAATCCGGTGGACGAAATCATACGCATCGCCCATGAACATGGCGTTCCCGTGATGGTTGACGGCGCCCAGAGCGCGCCCCACTTCGCGGTAGACGTGCAGGCGATGGACTGCGACTTCTTCGCCTTCAGCGGCCACAAGATGTACGGCCCGACGGGAGTCGGCGTGCTTTACGGCAAGGAAGACTGGCTCGACCGCCTGCCGCCGTATCAGGGTGGGGGAGAGATGATTGAGAGCGTGAGCTTCGAGCGCACTGTGTTCGAGCACCTTCCGTTCAAGTTCGAGGCGGGAACGCCCGACTATGTGGCCACCCACGGGCTGGCGAAGGCCATCGACTATGTTACGGCCTTGGGCATGGACAACATCCAAAGGCACGAACACGAGCTGACGGAGTACGCCATGCGGCGGCTCGCCGAGGTCGAGGGAATACGCATCTTCGGCACGGCGGAGCGCAAGGATGCCGTCGTTTCGTTCCTCGTAGGCGACATCCACCACCTTGACATGGGTACACTGCTCGACCGGCTCGGCATCGCCGTGCGCACCGGCCACCACTGCGCCCAGCCCCT
>USHW01000035.1 GCA_900554545.1 uncultured Prevotella sp.
CCTATGGCACAGAAGACATCCATCAACATCAAGCCGTGCAACATCGGCAGCAGCGAAGCGCACAACAGGCGGACAGCGGAATACCTCGCCAATATCCGCAGTGAGAAGTTCTACATCCGTACCGACCTCATGGCAGGAAACGAGACATGGGTATCACCTGATTTCGGCGAAGACACGCTCACCGACCGTTACAATCAGATAGCCGCTATGGTCAAGGAAAAGACAGGTCGGGCGATGCAGACCAAAGACCGGGAAAGGGTGAACAAGAAGACGGGCAAGGTGACCATCGTCCGTGGCAGCACTCCGCTCAAGGAGGGCGTGGTTGTCATCAAGGACGACACCACAATGGAGCAGCTGCGGCACTTCTGTGAGGTGTGTAAGCAGCGTTGGGGAATCACAGCTTTACAAATCTTCATCCACCGTGACGAGGGACATTACGGCACTCCCGGAGATACCGCCACATGGAAGCCAAATCTTCACGCCATATCGTATGGGACTGGATGACCCACGATACGGGAAAGTCCTGCAAGCTGGACGAGAAAGCCATGAGCGAGATGCAGACCGTTTTGGCTGAGTGTCTGGAAATGGAAAGGGGCACCTCAAAGGAGCAGACGGGAAAGGAGCATCTTGAACGCGCTGACTTCATTCTTGCCAAGCAGAAGCAGGAAGCCGAACAGGTAAAGGCGGAAAAGGAAGCAGCCGAAGCCGACAGGGATGCTGCGATCCGTGAGACGGACAATGCCAAATCCGAACATGAAAAACTACAAATCGGGAACGAAGAGAAGCAGCGGCGCAGTGAGGAACTTGACAGCGAAATCGCCGAAAATGAGGAACGTGCGCGAGAGGTTGACAGGGAGAATACGGACAGCATAAAGTCCGGCATCGCCAACTTTTTCGGCAAGGGCAAGTACGCAGCCATCGAGCAGGAGAACGAGAGACTGAAAGCCAAGAACGAGCATATCAAAGAATCGTTCCCCTATGCCGTCAGGAAAGAGGTGGCGAAGCGGACTAAAGCACTGACCGAGGCAAAGCGGGCGGTCGAACTGGAGCGTGACAGTGCTATGGCAATCGCTGACAGCTTTGAATCCGAGAGGGACACGGCACTGCGGCAGCTCCGGGAGCAGAAGACCGGGGAGCAGCATCGCATCAGCATGGCGGTAAGCCGAGCCACAGCGGAGAAGGACAAGACCATCCGCCTGCTGCAAAGTGCGCTGAAAGCAAGCAGGCATATCCTCAGCCTGTTTGCGGATATGCTCTACAAGACCAACGAAGTATTCAGGCGAGCCATAGATGCGATTATCCATTTCGGTACGGAGCAGCACAAGTCCGTCTTTTCCCCCTCCGAAGCCGCTGACATCAAGAGCGTGATGCAGGAATATGGGGAAACGCCCGAACAGCATTCTGCTGTCGGCGCATGGCTTTGTGACTATGCGGAGAGCCGACAGCCTTTTGACGAAATAAAACATCGCCATACACTCAAAGAGGTTGGCGATGTCGCGGAGGGGAAATATGATTGGAAAATCAACTCTACACAGAGCAACGGGCTTTCACGGTGATATTCTCTTTTATAATGTAAGTAAATGCTTTTTCCCTTTATATGTTCTTTTATTATTGAAACGGTTTCTCCAATAGAATAATCAGTTGTATTTATTACAAATGATTCATAATCACCAATCTTGGCGAATTGCTCCCACATTACTTCTACTAACTCAATATTTGCTTCTTTGCTTAATTTCGTTCGTTCAATTGCGCGTTTCATCGTTTCTTCTTTGTCTGCTCTTAATACAATGTAGTGAACCTCATACCCCTCCTGTACAATCTTCATCCAAGGAGCTAAAAACCAAGGTCCTATTATTCCATCTACAATTACATCATACCCACCATGCGCATAACGTTTTGCGGCTTCTAAAAATGCTTCGACAACAACCAAATTCTGTTCTTGTGATTCAGGTAAATGTGGGGGTATTGCACCTTTACTCAAATAATGATAAAAATCATCTGTATGCATATGTACAGACTTTGCAAAATCAGATTCGTGTGCAACAATTGACGCTATTGTAGTCTTTCCTGTTCCGGGAGAACCGGTAATTATAATAATTCTACCTTGATGCATATATTTATATCTTATTTTTATGTATCCGCAAAAATATAAAAAGTGTCGTTCTTATGAAGAAAAAACGATATTAAAATAGGAATATATTAAAAATGAGCTACTTATGAGTATTTCTCATAGAACGAGGTAATGACTTGGGAATAGTCACAAATTCTGTGATGTGTGGTGTATTTCTGTCAAACAACTTTTATTTGATGCAAATGTACACAAATAAAACGAACGAAAAGAAGAATAAGCATTTTTTCTTTCCATGGTATTGTGACTATGCGGAGAGACAGCCCTTTGACGAAATAAAACATCGCCATACACTCAAAGAGGTTGGCGATGTCGCGGAAGGTCGGTATGATTGGAAGATTGAGAGAGGACATGAACAAGAAATATCAATGTGAAAAACGGAAATGCTTTCTATCCTATACAAAAAACTATTTTTACCTATGTTTATTACCTTATCAGATGGTTTTCATTTTGGAATAAAAAAACTACTCAATTTTGATAGCGGATAAAAGTTTTTGCGTAATTTTGCAATAAAAATAAATATTAGATTTATGCTAAGGAATTTGTTTCATGTTTGCTTGTTTTTACTGTTTTGCAATAAATTGGAGGGTCAAAATTTGTCAAACATAATTGATAGCTGTTATTATTATCTTGATATGCAAGATACTACATCATTTAACAATACCTATATTGAACTTCTTGATGCATACGAAAAAGAATACAATGCAGAACTATATTCTATTGAAAATGAATTAGAAGAAATGAGAATCAAGGACCAGAGTATACGTCTGTTGTTGATTGACGCTCGAAAGAAGAATCAAGATGTCGATAAAATACAAAAAATAATGCATGACATAGATAGTAAAAATGCTATCAGAGTTACTGAAATTATTGACCAATATGGCTGGCTTGCACCCGATGAAATTGGCTATAAAGCAAATGAAGCTCTTTTCCTTTGTATACAGCATTCGCAAGACTCTATAATTCAGAATAAGTATTTACCTATATTGAAAGAAGCAGTCCTAAAAGGTGCGGCTCAAGGATGGCAATATGCTTTTTTAACAGACAGATGCCTTATGAATCAAGCACAAAAACAAATTTATGGTACGCAAAGAATAACCAAAGATGGGATAGATTATTTAGTCCCTTTACAAGATATTGACAAAGTTGATTCACTCCGAAAGGAAATGGGACTTGAGCCTTTGAATGAATATATGAACGATTGTGGACTAAAAAACGGATGGAGCAAAGAGTTTTACAAAAGCAATATAAAACTGCATGAATCAATTTTTAATTCATGGTATCAATCATTCAAACAACACTAAAAGTATAATCCGCAAATCCGCCCGATTGCGTTTTTAGAACGAAGCGACTGTTTTTTGGTGATGACAAACGGTATTCAAATGGTGATTGTCACCTGCGCTGTATGAAATCAAAAAGTTGGTGAATGACCCTGCCCTTACGCTGACTGACATTGTCGACCGGATGTGTTTCTATAACTTGTCGCATTTCAGTCGTTATGCCAAACGGGTATTGGGGGTATCACCTGCTGAATACAGAAAGAAAGGACAAATAATATAGAATTTTCTATGTCGGCGGCTAATTTCTTAGCCGCCATTTCTATTCATTTGTACCTCTATTGCTCCATAAAATATATAAAACAGTGGGGTTCAGTAATAGTTAATAATTCCCCGACAGTACTAATAGCTTTCCATATATTCAATAATTTTGCAAGGCGAATAATGTTTAAGCGTATTCAATTCCATTTAAAGAGCTGGCGAATAAGTCCGTGTGGGAACAAAACGGGAACAATATATATAAAATAAAATCGGCTAAGTATTGATATTCAATTACTTAGCCGATTTACTCGTACCCAGAGCCGGGGTCGAACCGGCACGGGTTGCCCCACTGGTGTTTGAGACCAGCGCGTCTACCGATTCCGCCATCTGGGCTTAAAAGTGGTGCAAAGATAAGTAGAAAATCTGAATTGACAAATTTTTAATTGAAAAAACTTAAAATAATTGGCTGTAAGGGCTTTTATGACTATCTTCGTATCGTAAAAACAAATCTATGTGGTTATGAATGGAAACAAGGATAATTATTGTTTGATTTTAGCCGGGGGGAAGGGGCGCAGGCTGTGGCCGTGCAGCCGGGAGGCACGTCCCAAGCAGTTTCTTGACTTCTTCTCAACCGGGCGCACGCTGCTCCAGCAGACGTATGACCGCATGTCAGCCTTCATTCCGGCAGGCAACATATATGTAAGCACGAACCGCATCTATACCTCCCTTGTGGAGGAGCAGCTGCCCGAACTGCCCAAGGAAAACATCCTCAGCGAGCCTATTTTCCGCAACACGGCCCCGAGCCTGGCCTGGGCCACTTACCGCATATTTCACGCCAACGAGGGGGCGAGGCTCGTGGTGGTGCCGTCTGACCAGGCTGTGTTCAAGGAGGACGAGTTCAGGAAAAATGTTGTTGACGGGCTTGACTTTGTTGGCGGCTGCGACTGCATGCTCACAATGGGCGTGAAGCCTACGCGCCCGGAGCCGGGCTACGGCTACATCCAGCTGGGCGAGGCCGTGGGCTGCGGCAATGTGTTCAAGGTAAAGTCGTTCACGGAGAAGCCCGACCGCGAGTTCGCCCGTATGTTCATGGAGAGCGGCGAGTTTTATTGGAACACGGGGCTGTTCCTTGCCAACGTGCGCTGCCTTGCCGAAACGCTGAAGAGGATTATTCCGCCGGTGCTGCGCAACTTCAAGAGCGGCGAGGGGGCGGATTACAGCATAGAGGCCGAGAAGGAGTTTGTCGAGGCCAACTTCCCGTCTTACCCCAACCTGTCGATTGACTACGGCATCCTTGACAAGAACGAGAACGTGTGCGTGATGAAGTGCGACTTCGGCTGGGCCGACCTCGGCATGTGGCATTCGATGTACGAGAGCCTTCGCAAGGGCGACGGCGACAACGTGCTAATAGGGTCGCACGTGGTGACGGAGGAATGCCGTAACAACATAATAAAGATGCCCAACGACCATCTGGCCGTAATCAACGGACTTGACGGGTACATCGTGGTGGAAGAGGGCAACGTGCTGCTTATTTGCCGGAAAGAGGACTCGTCGGCCCTTATCCGCAAGTATGTCAATGAAGTCCAGGTGAAATACGGAGAGGAATTTATTTAAAGGTGAAAAGGTGAGAAGGTGAAAAGGTGAGACGTTGTTTTGTAATCAATATGGTAACAATGTCTCACCTTTTCACCTTCTCACCTTTTCACCTTCTCAAAACTTTTCCCTTATCTTCCTTGCCGTTTCCTCAAATTCGGCTTCGGTGAGCTTGAGTTTCGGGTTGGCGAAGTTCATGTCGCCCTCGCTCTGCATCGGCACGAGGTGTATGTGGGCGTGGGCCACTTCGAGGCCGAGCACCGCCATGCCCACCTTGCGGCAGGGGAAGGCGGCCTTTATGGCCTTTGCCACTCGCTTGGCGAAGACAATCATTTCGGCAAGCTCGTCGTCTTCAAGGTCGAAGAAGTAATCCACCTCGCGGCGCGGGATAACCAGCGTGTGTCCCTTTGCCAGCGGATTGATGTCGAGGAAGGCGTAGAACTTGTCGTCCTCGGCGCATTTGTAGCTCGGTATTTCGCCGGCTGCTATTTTTGAGAATATGTCCATTTGTTTAGGTTTTACGGTTATAAGGTTATGAGGTTTTACGGTTATGGGGTTATACGGTTATGAGGTTATACGGTTATGAGGTTATACGGTTATGAGGTTATACGGTTGTGAGGTTTTGCGGTTGTGAGGTTTTGCGGTTGTGAGGTTTTGCGGTTGTGAGGTTTTGCGGTTGTGAAGTCCTTTGTTTATGGTTCTGCTTACGGCCAAGTTTTAATAACCTGTAACCGTAAACCCTGTCCCTTACAACCTCATAACCGTACAACCTCATAACCGTAAAACCTCATAACCTCATAACCTCATAACCCCATAACCGCAAAACATTACTCTACACTGATATTGTCAATCCTCAGCTTGATGGTTCCGCGCGGTATCTTGATTTCCACCTCGTCGCCCACTTTCTTGTTGAGCAGTCCTTGCGCGATTGGGGTCTTGATTGATATTTTCCCTTCGCGCAGGTTGGCCTCGCTCTCGCTCACGATGGTGTAGGTCATCTTGGCCTTGGTGGTGAGGTTGGTCATCTCCACCTTCGAGAGAATCTGCACGCAGTCGGTGCTCAGGCGCGACGTGTCGACGATTTTCGCCTCCGAGATAGCCAGCTTCAGCTTGTTGATTTTGTCCTCGAGGTGAGCCTGCGCCTCCTTTGCGGCGTCGTATTCAGAGTTCTCGCTAAGGTCGCCCTTGTCGCGCGCCTCGGCTATGGCCGCCGACGCTTTCGGGCGCTCCACGCTTTCCAGATGTTTCAGTTCGGCCACAAGCTTGTCGTAGCCTTCTTGTGACATGTAAGCCATAATCTTGATATATTTAGTTATTGTTTTCCGGGAAAGACAAAAAGAGAATTCCGACATTTTCCTGAATGTCGGAATCCCCGCTTTGTTCCCTATGTCTTATCGTTGTTTTCCGGCTGCAAAGATAGTCATTGTTTTCCGTCCGGGCAATTTTTTCAAGCTAAAAAAGATTAAGGCTGGAGCGGTTTTAATTGAGAATGGAGAATTGGGAATGGAAAATTATGATTTGCTTTGTTGGCATACAACCTTCAAGGTAATCATAATTTTCCATTCCCAATTCTCCATTCTCAATTGAAAACATGGCAAATTGCCGTATAAAAGGCCGTGTTTCACAATGCAAAAGGCCACGTTTCATCGGGTGAAACGTGGCCTTTTGTAATGCGTTGGGCGTCAAGCTGTTGCACGGACGGCTACCGGCCGGCCGGCTTCATGCGCAGGTTGAGCTGGTAAACCGACGGGATGAAAATCAGCAGCGAGAAGCCTACGGCCAGCAGCACGCGCACGATGTCGCCGCCGAAGAGGCCCGACAGGCCGCTGTCGGCCGCATTGGGCATGAGCATGTAGATGGCGTAGGCCGCGGTGTTGTTCACCCAGTGGAGGGCTACACCCGGCAGTATGCTGCCCGTGCGGTAGTACATCCAGCCGAGGAGCAAGCCCATGAGGAATGCGTGGGGCATCTGCGCCGGATTCAGGTGCACAATGGCGAAGATGGCGGCCGACACCGCTATGGCCACCCAATGGCGGCTGAACACGCCGAGAATGGCGCGCAGTATGGCGCCGCGGAACACAAGTTCCTCGACAAGCGGCGCGAGCAGGCACAGCGTGAAGTAGCCGTACTCGTTGGATAATATTGTCTTGAACGCGCTGCTCATAGTGTCAGGCAGTTCCGGCAGAAGCTCTTGCAGACCAGCTGAAGGCGCAAGAGTGCCCAGAGCGGCCATGGAGCACCAGAAGAATACGCCCCAGGGGCGCGTGCGGAGGTATGTGGGCGACACCACGGCAAAGCGTCTCCAGATGAACACCGCGCCTGCAACGACGCTCGATGCGGCCGACGCCGCTATGAGCATAGGCCCTGTCAGGGCAGCGGAATTGCCGCTGCAGAACGTGCGCCACACGTCGGCGCCGCTGTCGCCCGAGCAGAGCATCCACACTGCGTAGACCGCCCACGACACGAAAAACTGTATCAGCACGAAGCCGAAAAGATATAATAAAGCCTTTTTCATGTTTTGTTTTTATTAGGAGTTAGAGAAGTTAAAGAAGTTATCACTCGCTACGCTCGTTAGAAGTTAAAGCCATTACCTTTGTTATTAGTCCCTGTCTGCATCCCTCCCTCGGGAGGGTTAGGGAGGGGCTTCCTCGCAAATGTCAATAAGCCAAAGCATATCAAGCTCACTCCATTTGGGATGGCTGGGGTGGGTTTAGCCTCTTTTCCGCCTCGCGCCTGTCCTCTTCCAGCTGCTCCATGAGCCGTTTTACAGAGGGAAACTTGCGCTCGTCGCGCAGCTTGTCGACGAACATCACTGTCAGCGTTTGGCCGTACAGGTCGCCGTTGAAGCCGAAGATGTTGACTTCAAGCGTGGTCCCGGTGCCGTCGAACGTAGGCCGGGTGCCTATGTTCATCATGCCGTCCATCAGGCGAGAGCCGCCCTCCAAGGCCACCCTTACGGCGTAAACGCCAGCACGGGGCACAAGCTTCAGGCTGTCGGCAGGCTCGATGTTGGCCGTGGGGAAGCCCATGCGGCGGCCTTCGTGATAGCCCCCGACAACGCGGCCCGTAAGCCGGTAGTCATAGCCTAAGCACATGGCGGCCATCCGCACCTCGCCTTCGGAGAGGAACGAGCGCACCACCGACGAGCTTACCTGCACGCCGTTAAGCGTGAAAGCGTCGGCATGCACAACGTCGATGCCCGTCTCGCGGCCATAGCGCACGTAGTCTTCAAAGCCTTCCGAGCGGTTGCGGCCGAAGCGGTTGTCGTATCCTATAACCAAAGTGCGCACGTTAAGCCTGCCATGCAGCACCGTCTGTATGAACTCGCGGGCTGAAAGCGAGGCCATCTTTTCGTCGAAATGCAGCACGACACAGTTGTCAACGCCCGTCAGCGACAGTCTTTCCACCTTCTCCGCAGCCGTGTTGAGCAGGCGCGGACGGTAGTCCTGGTGCAGCACGAGGCGCGGATGGCTGTCGAAGGTGATGACCGTCGACTGCATCCCCTCAACGCTTGCGGCACGCGCCTTCAAGCCGTCTATCAGGTAGCGGTGCCCCCGGTGCACTCCGTCGAAAAAGCCGATGGTTGCCACGCAGGGCGGCATGGCCGCGCGCTGAGCGTCGTTCAAGTCGAGATGAAACAGCTTCATAATCAATAATCTACATATATCCCAAGCCTGGCAGAGCCTCAAGTCCAGGGGCAACGGCCATTCCAAGCCCCTCGGCCGTGGCGCGGTTGGCCTGCGAATCGTCGATGAATAGCGTGTCGCCGAGCGCGAAGCCCGTCGCGTCGAGCACCCTGCGGAATATCTCCTCGCCGGGTTTCAGCAGGTGCATGCGGTACGACAGGAACACCTCCTCAAAGTAGTCGCCCACCGTAAGGCCGCCTGCGGTGAAGAAGCAGGTCTCCGCCTTGTGCCAGTGTATCGGGTTGGTGTTGCTCAAAAGCACGAGCCTGTGGCTGCGTTTCAGCCTTAGCAGCATGTCAAGACGGCTCGTGGGGATGCCCGTAAGCAGGGCGTTCCACGCACGGCAGATGTCCTCGTCGGCCGCCGTACAGCACTTGCAGGCGCAGCGCACGGCGTCGCAGAACTCGCCGACGCCGGTCAGCCCCACCTCAAGGTCATGAAACAAGTCCTCCTGCCGGCACTCGTCAACGTAGCCTGCAACGTCCTCCGCCCCGATGGCCGTAAAGGCTTCGATGCAGCGGCGGCGGTCAAGCCCGGTGAGGACGCCGCCCAAATCCACTATAAGATTGCGCTTTACCTCTGCCACTCCGCCGCTCACTTAGCAGTCATGCGCTTCACCGCGCGCCATATCTCGCCAATCCAGAGCACCACGGAAGTGCTTGCTATGATGACGCCCCACTCCGTGAGCGACAGCGGTTCGGTGCGGAACATTCCGCCGCCGAAGGTCACAATGAGCCACTGTCCGCCCAAGATGATGAACAGTACAAGCAGAAGTCCGTTGTCATGTGTGAACGCATGGAAGGCCGAATGGTTCGAACCGAACGCCTTTGCGTTAAACAAGTTCCAGAACTGGAGCATCACAAACGTGGTGAAGAACAGCGACAGCTCGTGCAGATGCAGGTCGCCGCCCTGCTGGTTGCAGTGTATGAGGAAGGCGAACAGCACGGCGAAGAACGCCAGTCCGATGCCTATGATGCCACGGGCCATGCCCTTCGTTATGATGAAGTCGGTCTGCTTGCGCGGCTTTTCCTTCATCACCTCGCGCGAAGGAGGCAGCGACGCCAGCGCAAGAGCAGCGAAGGTGTCCATTATGAGGTTGACCCAAAGTATCTGGGTGACGGTGAGCGGCAGCTCCGTTCCTATGAACGAACCTCCCAGGACGAGCAGAAGCGCGGTGACGTTAACCACCAACTGGAAGAAGAGGAAGCGCTGGATGTTGCGGTAAAGCGAGCGCCCCCACATCACGGCGTTTACTATGCTGCCGAACGAATCGTCGATAAGCGTCATGTCGCTGGCCTCCTTCGCCACCGACGTTCCTGAGCCGAGAGACAGTCCTACGTGTGCATGGTGCAGGGCCGGAGCGTCGTTTGTGCCGTCACCTGTGACAGCAACCACAGCCCCGTGCTTCTGCAACAGGTTTACAAGACGCTGCTTGTCGGTGGGCCTTGCGCGGCTCATCACGCGCAGCTTCGGCACAAGGTTGAAGGCGTCTTCGTCCGAAAGGGCGGCGAAGTCGGGTCCGGTTATCTGCGCCTCGGCCGGTGTTTCCTTGTCCCATATTCCTATCTGGCGCGCTATCTCGATAGCCGTTGCCGACGTGTCGCCGGTTACTATCTTCACCTGTATTCCCGCGCTGATACACTGTTTCACAGCGTCGGGCACGTCGGGGCGTATCGGGTCGCTGATGGCCGTTACCGCCTGGAATGTCAGCTTGGGTCCTGCGGCGATGGCAGCCATGTCAGGCTGCTCTCCGCCGTCAAGCGTGCGGTATGCGAAAGCCAGCGTGCGCATGGCCTGGTTCTGGTAACCGCGCAGGCGGTTGGTGATTTCCGCGCGTGCGGTGTCGTCGATGTCGCACATCGACATGATTATCTCGGGCGCGCCCTTCACCATCAGCACGCGCTTGCCGCCTGCCTTTCCGACGGTAGCCATGTACTTTCTCTCGGTCGAGAAAGGCAGCTGCGCCTCCATGTATTCGTCCTTGCGAAGCTCCTTGTAGTCGACTCCGGCATTTTCAAGCCACAAGAGCAGGGCTATCTCCGTAGGGTTGCCGATGCCCTTTCCGCCCTCCGCGTCGAGGTGGGCGGTGGTGTTCAGTGCTATCGACGAGCGGAAAAGCGCGTCGTCGGTGTCATACTGCTGCATCTCGGCCACCTGCATCTTGTTCTGCGTCAGCGTACCGGTCTTGTCGGTGCAGATTACCGTCACGGCACCCATTGTCTCGCAGGCGTGCAGCTTGCGCACGAGGTTATTGTTCTTCAACATGCGCCTCATGTTGAGCGCGAGGCTGAGGGTTACGGCCATAGGCATGCCCTCGGGCACGGCCATAACTATCAACGTGACGGCCATCATAAAGTATTTCAGCACCACTTCGGCCATCTTCAGGTAGTCGGTTGAATGCCAGATGCCGTCCGCATCGACGATGATGTCGCGGCCAAGGAAGATGACGAAGGCGGCTACCGATATGCCGATGCCGAACTTGCTGATGAGCTTCGCCAGCTTGTCAAGCTGGAGGTTGAGCGGCGTTTTCACTGATGTTATCTCGGTGCTGGCGCGCGACACCTTGCCTATTTCGGTCGCATCGCCCACCTCTGTCACCTGGAACGAGCCGCGGCCGTTCATCACCATGGTGCTGCGCAGCACCTTCGACGAGGGGTAAGTGGCCTCCTTGTCGTTCTTTTCGGGGTCGGCGTGCTTGGTGATTATCGGTTCGCCGGTGAGCGACGACTCGTCAATTTGCAGGTCGGTAGACTCTATCAGCGTGCCGTCGGCAGGTATCTCGTCGCCTACTTCGATTATGACGACATCGCCCACGACAACGTCTTTCCTCGCGATTTCAACCACCTTGCCGTCGCGCCTCACCTTTACGGGCGACTCCTCGCCAAGGGCGGTGAGCACGTTGAACTTCTTTGCGGCGTCCATCTCGAACCAGAAGCCGATTGTGGTGGCCAGGACAATGGCAAGGATGATGCCTATTGTCTCGATGTATTCGCCGTGGATGGCGGCCAGGCCGAGCGAAACCACTGCGGCTACAAGCAAAATCTTGATGATGGGGTCCTTGTATTTGTCAAGGTAGAGTTTCCAAAGCGGCGTGCGCTTGGGAGGAGTCAGAGTGTTTTCGCCGTGCTCCCTGCGGCTTTTCTCGACATCGCCGGCGCTCAAACCTCTGAGGTTTGAGTACAGCGGATTAATCTCGTTGCTCATTTAAAAGTCAAAAATGATAAAATTAATAATGCCTTGCAAAATTACTGAAAATAGCTGAAAACAACCGACGGCAAGGCGCATTATCACGCATTTTTAACGTATCTTATTTATAAAGGTGAGAAAGTGAGAGGGTGAGAAGGTGAGAAAAAGGGTTGAAAAGTTAGAAATAATATCCAAAAATCTTTCTTTCCTTTTTATTTTCTAACCTTCTCACCTTCTCACTTTCTCACCTTTCAACAAATTTCTCCACGTCAACGTAGCCGCCGGTTGCCTTCGTCGCGTAGTTGTAGATGGCGAAGCGCGTGCCGGTGAAGTGGCGGCGGTAGTCGAAGCGCATCTTGAAGTCGCCGCCGGCGGCCGTCCACTGCTTGCCGTCAAGGCTGTAATGGAAGCGCGCGATGTCGCGGCCCGGACGGAAGTCGGCGTCAATGCGCAGCCACACGCGCTGCGCGTCGAGCGGCGCGCGGTAGCGTTCGTCACGCTCAACGGCTGTCACCGCCTTGGTCTTGTCGTCAAGGGCTACGCTCTCGGCGGTCATCACCACGTATTTCTTTCCGCCCTCGCAGACAACCGAGAGCAGGCCTGCGTCGCCGTTGAACGCGCTGAAACCGGCCACGTCGCCGTCGCGCATGCCTTGCAGGTCAAGCTCGACGGTGGCCGAAGTCTGCGGACCCGGCATGCGCTGCGTAAGCGTGTTGGGGGCGAGGAAGATGTTTGGCGCTATGCGCGATGTCTTCAGCCGCAGGCAGCCCGGCCTTTCGGTGAGGCTCCACGCCGCGTCTACGGGGTTGTGGTTCCACTGCCAATGTATGTCGAGACGCGGCTTGTCGAAGTCGTCGGAAACCACCAGCGGTCCGGCCGAATATCCCTGCACGGGCTTGCGCATCACTGCGGGCACCTGCCCGTCGGCGTCGCCAAGCATCGGCCAACCGTCCTTCCATGTGCACGGCATGAGGGTGAGCACGCGGCCTACGGCGTCCCTGTCCTGGAAAATCACGCCGTACCAGCTGCCGTCCTCGGCATCGACGATGCAGCCCTGCCCCACGTACGGGAAGCCGCCGAAGGCCGACTCAAGTATCACTTTCTTCTCCCACGGCCCGGTGATGCTGTCAGCCCGGTAGCACACCTGCCGCCGCTTGCCGCCATTTGGCCATGAAATCATCAGCAGGTAGTACTTGCCCCGGTACTTCACGGCGCGGCTTCCTTCAAGCAGTCCGGTCTCGGTGGAGTCGCGCTCGAATATCTGCATGTCAACGCCTCCGGGCTGCACGCCGGTAAGGTCGGGCTTCAGCTCGCGCAGACGGCCCGTGCCGTAAAACATGTATGCACGCCCGTCGTCGTCGAAAAACAGGGATGCGTCGTGGAAATGGGGCAGCCTTGAATACAGCGTCCAGCCCTTCCGGGGGTCTTTGGTGGTGTAGACAAAGCCCTTCCAAGGCTCGTCGTTGGGCGAGAAGTAGGCGTAGAACGTGCCGTCATGGTAGCGCAGCGACGTTGCCCACTGGCTGCGCCCGTACACCGTTCCGCCCTGCATGTCGTAACGGGGCGTCTCCTCAAGCCGGTCGTACAGGTAGCTCACGATGCTCCAGTTTACCAAGTCCTTCGAGTGCATCACGGGCGCTCCGGGAGCGTAGTGCATCGTGGTGTTCACCATGTAGTAGTCGCTGCCCACGCGGATGACGTCGGGGTCGGGCACGTCGAGCCACAACACGGGGTTTGAGAACGTGCCGTCGCCGTTGTCGCCCGTGCGTTCCTGTCCGCAGGCCGGGGCGTATGACAGCATGCCAAGCAGCAACGCGCAAACAGCTGACAGCCAGCGCGTTGGCAACACGTGGCCTTTTGCGCTGCGAAAGGCCGTGTTTTGCATTGTGAAAGGTCGCCTTTCGCAGTGCGGAATACGGCCTTTTATCTTTTCGTTTTTCATGATTGAATATTTTTTTAGTTGAGAATTAAGAGTTGAGAATGGAGAACTGAAAGTCAGCGTTAAGCTAATTATGATTACCTTTTGCCACAATAAACCGAACTCAAGGGACAAAGGTAATAATAATTCTCCATTCTCAAACCTCAATTTTCAATTAAAATTCTTCACTCTTCACTCTTCGTTCTTCACTACACTTGCCGCGCACTCGCCCATCACTTTATATCCGTCGGGGTTGGGATGAAGCCAGTCCGACTGGAGGTTTTCCTGCAAAGCCTCGGGGTCTTGCGGGTCGAGTGTGGCCTTGTCGAAGTCAATCACTCCGTCATATACATCCGCCGTGCGTATCCATTTGTTGACAGCTTGGCGCGCCTTCTCGTGGGTGTCGCTGTAGAAGGAGCTGTTCTTGAACGGCATTATTGTGCCGCCGTACACGCGCATGCCCTTTTCCTTGGCCTTCTTGGCGAAGAGCGTGTAGAACTTTGTAAGCATGCGCACGGTGTTCGCGCCGTCGTCGCCTATGCCGCCGATGTCGTTCACGCCCTCGAATATCACCAGGTCAGTGACTCCCTGCTGCGCGAGAATGTCGCGGTCGAAGCGCTCCGAGGCCGGCGCCGACAGTCCGCCGCTTATCACGCAGTTGCCGCCTATGCCGAGGTTGATTACCGCCACCTTGCCGCCCAGCTGCTCGGCAAGCACGTCTGTCCAGCGGTTTTGCGCGTCGGTGGTGGTGCCGCGCCCGTCGGTTATGCTGTTGCCGAGGCACGCTATGCAGCGTGTCGACGCCGGAGCCTCAACCTCAAGGGCGGAGATGCTGTACCAGTGCTCGAACGTCTCGACAGAAGTGAACGCCGCCGTGGGCGCAACCTCGCCTGCCGCGAGGTATGACGTGGTGCGCGAACCGCGGTGGGTCGTCGCCTTTTCGGGCACCTTGCCGTATGTGATTGTCACCGAAAGGCGCTGCAAGGGCTTAAGGCTGTACTTTGCAACGTCGGTATATACGGCCTTGCCCGGCTCAATGGTGACGCTTCTGTTGCCGTTGAAAGTAAGGTAAGTGGCGGTCTTCGGACTGATTTCCTTGCCTCCGCCGGTGTCGGCTATGTACACCGACTTGATTTCAACCGGCTGCTGGCTCTTCTCGTTCGACAGCTGCAGGCGCAGCTTCTCGCCGCCGATGCTCACGTGGATTACCTGCCGCAGGGTGTTGCCGGCAAGCGTTGTCTTGGGCATGTCGCTCTCCGCCAATGGGGCTTCGATGGCCGTCGCCCATGTGGCTGTCCACTTTGTCTGCGCCTTTACGGCCGTGCAGGCCAGCAGCGCGATGACTGATGTAAGGATAAGTTTATTCATAGTGTATCGTTGTTGTTTTGGTTATTCACAGGCAAAGACACTGCGCACGGGAACAAGGAGAACCGGCTCTTATGTTCCCGAATGCAGTATATCTTCCGCAAAAATAAGCATTTGTAACGACAAAAACGTATCAATGCGGACAAAACGTATGTTTTACCCGCATTTTCAGATTATTTGCCAAACAGCATTTCGGGCGCACCGAAGTAGCTGGGACGGGCGTTGTCGGGGTTGACAACCATGCGTTCGAGCACCACCTCGGGGTCAATCATCGTCAGGCGGAGCGTGTGCAGGCCGCTGCCGGCCACCGGCAGGCGCACCGTGAGCCACCGCAGGTTGTCGAACACGTCGCTGCGCATGCGCTGCCCGTAGCCCGTAAGGCTTACGCCAGTTTCCACACCGGGCAGCGGCTTGAGGTTGGGCGACTGTGCAAGGTTCTGCGGCATGTACTCACCGAACGTGTCTACAAGTCCCTGACGGGCGTCAACTACGGTGGGCGCGGCGCCGTCAAGGCTAACGCCGAGGCGCAGTCCGCGCTCCGGCTGCACGTCCTGCACGGGCAGGATGCCTATGCACAGGGTAACGGTATCGGCCTCGGGCAGCAGCAACTGATACTCAAGCGCGGCGCGTCCGGCCGTGTCTTCGCCGTCAGGTTGCCGCCATGCAGCGTCCGCTCCCATGCAGCCTTCGCCTCGTCCGAGGCCGGGCAGCACCGTCCATGACACGTCCTTGCCTGCCACATTGCGGCTGAACATCACGGCAGGGACGGAGAACTCCGCGCCGGAAAGGTTGCCGAAGAACGGCCCTTCGGCCTTCGGCGCGTCATACTTCACCGCCGTTACTGCCACCTCGACAGTCTTTCCGCCGCCTTGCAGCTCAACCGTCGCCGTGTTGCGGCCTGCCTTCGCCTTGCTCCAGTCAATGCTAACGCCGATGCGACGCTCAACATTCAGTCCGTTGAGTGAAGAGTGAAGGGTGGAGAGTGAAGAATTTTCTTGTGATGAAGAACGCTTGTTTTTCCGTCCGTTGCCATTCAATTCTTCGTTCTTCCCTCTTCGTTCTTCACTCAAAACAATCCAAGGCTCGCCGGCTTTTGCCGTAAAGCGGAGCGTGCCTGCGCCGCGGTTGAACACGTCGATGTAGTAATTCTGGTTGAGAAGTGCGTCGAACACCGGCAGCGTAAGGCTCTCGTTGTAGTTGTCGGCATAGTCGTTGCCCTCCACGCTGACGCCCATCGAGGGCTTCTCTTCGGGCGTTACGCGCTTCATCCGGGGCAGTTTGTTCTCGTCGGGCATCGACCATTTGACGTAGCCTATGTGCTTGTCCTGCATCATGTTCTTCCATTTTCCGCCGGAAAGGGTGTCGTTATAATATGCCGTAAGCCGACTGTCGCGCTCGAAAAGGCTGTCGGCCAGCGCAGCCCAGGCATTGGCCGAGGGCCTGCCTTGCCGCGCATAAAGGCGGTTACGCGTTGCGGCAGTGTACATACGGGCCACGCCCGACGATGCCACAACGGGGTAATAAACCAGCTGGAAGTAAGCGTCCTTGTCATCGCCGCCGAGCTTCGCCTTCACGCTCCCGGCCTTTTCTTCAAGCTCCAGCCAAAGGGAGTCCATGCGGTCGGCCTCGTGATGGTTCACGACACTGAACACTCCGGGCGTCTGTACCTCGGCCTTGCGCAGCAGGTTGTACTTCGTGTAACGGTCAATAAGCCACGCGATGTCGTCAGCGCAGCCGTCGCCGAACGCCTGTGCGGCCCACTCCCGGGTGTACTTCTGTTCGTCGCCGGGCTGTATCGCGTCAGGGTTCCAGGCGTAACGCATGATGAAGTCGATGGGAAACTCTTTCGGCTTGAGGTCGCCAACGTTGACTATCCACAGGTCGTCGATGCCCGTATGGTAAGCCAGCGAGAACTGTTCGCGCAGCTTCGGAATGGTAGTGGTAGTCACCCAGCGGTCGTTCCACGGGCCGCCGTTCATGTCTATGTGGTAGTAAAGCCCCATTCCGCCCTTGCGCCCACGTTCCTTTGCAGGGCCGGTGCGGCGCAGGTAGCCCCAGTTGTTGTCGCAGAAGAGCAGCAGAACGTCGTCGGGCACGGTGAAACCCTTGTCGTAATAACGCTGCACCTCGGTGAAGATGGCCCACAGCTGGGGCACTTCCGAGGGGTCGCAGCCGTACACCTTCTTTATTATGTCACGCTGTCCGGCCACCACGTCGCGCAGGACGGCCATGTTCTCGGCGTCGCCTCCGTCGCTCATGGCCACGTCGCCGTCGCCGCGCATGCCTATGGTTATTATGTTGTCGTAAGCCTTGTTGCGCTCAAGCCCTGCGGTGAAGAAGCTGTCAAGACGGGCCTTGTTGGTGGCGTAGTTCCATTCTCCCACCTCGTCTCGCCGCCGGGTGTATTCCTTGTGGGCGCGCATCATCGGCTCGTGGTGGCTCGTTCCCATCACGATGCCGTACATGTCGGCCACCTGGGGGTTAAGGGGGTCGTCCTCGTTGAAGGCCGTGTCCCACATGGCCGGCCAGAAGTAGTTGGCCTTGAGGCGCAGGAGCAGTTCGAAAAGGTGGGCGTACATCTTGGAGTTAAGCCCTCCGAAGCGCGACGAGGCCCATCCCCCGAACGAGGGCCACTCGTCGTTTATGAAGATGCCGCGGTACTTTACCTTGGGCGAAGGCTGTACGTAGCGGCCTTTCCTGACGTTGAGCGACGCGCTCTTGCGCGGCGCAACGTCGGCCCACCAGTACCATGGCGACACGCCGATTTTCTCGGATATGTCGTAAATTCCGTATATTGTGCCGCGCTTGTCGCTGCCTGCCACCACGAGGTTGCCGTCCACCGTCTCGATGACGAACGACTCCCAGCGGCCACGTATGCTGTCAACGTCGAGCTTACCGGCCTTTACAAGTCCGTCAATCAACGGGCTTTTGCCTATCGTGCCGACGATGATTGAAGCCTGCGCGGCCTTGTCCGACGTAACGACACGCGCCTCAGTGCCCGTCACCTTGCGTATATCGTCGCCGAGGTCGGCGGCGGCTCGCCGCACGCCCGGCCAGTCTTTGTCTGACACGCAGATGTCGGCCGCACGTCCGGAGGCTGCAATGCGGAAGGCCGACGGCGCGCCGTCATACGTTATGTACTGCGGAACGGTGCTCAAATATTTGGTCTCAACGGGCTTGGAATATCCCAGCAGGCACGCCGAGAAGACAAGGACTAACAGGCAGGCAGCCCTTGAATACGTGTTGTTGTTTATCGTTGTTATATGTATGGTTAACGTCACAAGGCGTGTACCCCGGTAAGACAGGCACAGCAACCGGCCGCAAAGATACAAAAAATACACGTTACGGCTATCGTTGTTCCCGCTAATTTTGAGTAAGACAGGCAATACATCCACAGCCGCACGGCGGAAACAACCGCGCGCGTGGCGCGTTATTGGACAACGGGCGAAGCGCACACGTAACCAGCTGTACACCAGGCCGTTCGCAAAAGGCGTCCTTTTACAGTGCAAAAGACCGCCTTTTACACGGCGTTTTACGTCCTTTTGCACGGCAAAAGGACGTATGTCAAATCCGCACCTGCAATGCCGCGACAAACCCAAAACCAATAAAAATAAAATCTATGACATCAATCAAAGTGAAATTCAGGCCTTCAGCCGTAAAAGGCAGGGAGGGCATCGTATATTACAAGATAATCCACCGGCGCGCAGTCCGCCAGCTAAAGACCGACTACCGCGTGTCATGGCAGGAATGGGACAGCGGCGCATCGGCGGTGAAAAGAGCAAGGACATACCCCTGTCGGTAATCAGTGAGGGCATGGGGCACGACTCCGAGGAAACCACTCGCATATACCTTGCCTCGCTCGACACCTCGGTGGTGGACGAAGCCAACAGCAAGGTGATTAACTCGATATAGCCGCACAGGCGCAAACCGGCCGCCCCTGCCACGCACAGGCAGAAAAACATGAGGCCGCGTCCCGGCATGCAAGACGCGGCCTCACGGCGTGCAGACGCAACGCCGACAAAACATTTGTAAGGAACAAAGTATTTTCTTACTTTTGCAAACGCAAAAGCCAGCCAATGGACAAAGTAAGGCAAATAATAAAAACAGCAGTATCTTACATCCTGGCAATCATAATAATACCGATTGCCATCGTCTGCAAGATTTTCAGGAAGTGACGGCCGTCACTTCGCGAACGGGTCTTTGTACACACCGAGCAACTGCTTGGCGAAGTAAAAGAAGAACTGCATGTCGTCAACGAAATAACGCCTGAACAGCCGCTTCGGCTCCTTCATGCAGCGATAGAGCCACTCCATGCCGGTCTTCTGCCAGAACACCGGGGCGCGTTTAAGAGTTCCGGCCTCAAAGTCGATAGTCGCCCCAAGGGCCATGAACACGTCAACACCCGGCATGCGGTCGCGGTATTTCATTATCCACTTCTCCTGCTTCGGCGCGCCCACGCCGACCAGCAGCACGTTGGCGCCGCTCCTGTTGACAATGTTGACAAGTTCATCGCACTCCCTTTCGTCCTTCTCGAAACCGAACGACGGCGAGTGCGCCCCCACGACAATCCTACGCCCCACCTTGCCGTTGATGCGCTCCATCGCCTTCGCCGCAATACCCTCCTTTGCTCCCAGAAGGAATATCCTGCAATCAGGGTCGTCCTTATGGTACATATAATAAGAAGTGAAGAAGCTGCTGCCCGGAATAGCTTCGGGCAAAGGCCGCCTCAGCAGCTTCGACAGCAGGTAAAGTATCTTGCTGTCGCACACCGTCCACTCCGCCTTCCTGTACACATCGTAGAACTCCCTGTCGCCTTGCAGCTTCACCAAGTGGTCAACATTCGGCGTTACGAGCACTCCCTTGTCGAGCCGTTCCAACAGCTCCTCGCGCGTCAACGAAAGTATCTCGACATTCAGTATTTTGGTTGTTTCCATATACAGGCTATTTTTGTTTTATCAAGTTGTACATAACTTCCTTCCACGAGCTGTAGATGTTTTCCACCGAATAATCACGCTTGCTGGTTTCAATGGCTCTCTGTGCCATCCCGTCGCGCTTATTGTCATCTGCCATTACTGTAGCAAGAGCCTGTGACATTTCTGAAACATCAAACCGTCCGCCTTCCGGTTGCACAATCATTCCGTTTCTGCCACTATTGATTATGTCATACACAGCTGAATAACTGCCATAGACAATAGGCACAACTCCGAAACTCATGCACTCTGCCAACACCAACGGGAAGCCTTCATATTCTGACGCCAATACCAATACTGACGCCCTTTCATAATAAGGCCGAGGTTGTTGGAAACCGTCGAAGCTGACATGCTTCAGCCCAAGTTCCCTCGCCCTACGTTCCACATTGGCGCGTTCGGGGCCGTCACCGACTATAGTCAGCCGCCATTCTGGGAAACGCGCCTCAAGCATCGCCCACGTCTCCACTACGCGGACAACACGCTTCTGGTTGTAATCAATGCGCCCCATGTAGACTATTTCCTTCCGTTTATTTTCCTTGGAATAAGAAAATCCCGAAGCGTCAATGGTTACCGGATTGGTCTGTACCGCCAAGTGGCCGGGCTTCCTTATGCCCGTAAAAGCCTTGAACTTTTCCACAAAACTTGGCGAAAGCACCATATAAAGATTGCTATGCTTGTAAACGTAACGCATACTCCGGCTGGTAACCAGCTTGAATACTTGTTTTTTGCAATGCAATAACAACCGCTTTAAGGGGTTGTGCGTCGTTTCCAATGCTATCTCAACGCCTTTTATACGCGCATTGGTATCGGGTGAATTGTGATATATGGCAATTGTCTTCACACCCAATCCGGCTTTGGCCTTGTCCAACACCTTGGCAGGAACATACGGCAAGCCCCATTGATTGATTACAATATCCACTTTGTCATCGGTTAGGATGGAGCGCAACTTCTCTACATTCACATCAGAACAACGGAAGCCGTCAAGCGTATAGAACCGTATGCGCTTGTCTGCTCTTTCCGTCATCAATGGGCTTGGCTTGTTGAAACAGGCTATGCCGACATGATGACCATGCTCTACGAAACTTTCGGCCAAGGTCAACGTCACCACTTCCTGGCCGCCAACCTCAAACACTTTCATGAGAAAAAGTATGTTCATATTCCGTTCAGTTTTTCTTCAACTGCCTTTTCAGCTTCATGTACAATGTAAATACGCCAAACTTGTATAGCACAGGTTTCATGGCCGCCAACATCCGTTTTACTGGCGACGACGGCAGATACTTACGCTCAATGGCATCTATCGGCATCGTATTCAGGTCGTTGAAAAACTCTGTACGCCGTGGATTTACAGGCACACAGCTTGTTATCATCACGCCATCACGCCTGATTATCGGATCTATGCTGGACGCCGACCATACAAAGTTATCCTTGATTTGTCCGAATATCTCTTTGCCATGTGACGTATGGATGAACACGTTGGTTGCACCGTTGCGGCTGAACTTTGACGACACGGAGGGCGCGTCCCAGCAATCAAAGATGGTGATGTCGCTCAGACGGTGCAATGTCTTGAAGTGGCAATTGTAACAGCTTGGGCGCGAACAGATGTTCTTGAAGTATAAGCGGAGCATCATGTCGGCCTCCTTGCCTTTGTGGTAATGTTTATTCTTGTCGGCAAATGTGATTGTCGCTGTACTGTAATCATAACCGTAGTACTTGTCACGCGAACGGTAATCTGTCACCGGGCTTCCGGCAAAGGTGGCGTGATGGGTCAGATATCGCGCTAACAACCGTGGACTTGGTGTGCCACGGCATACCAAATCCACGGTTGTTAACTTTTCATATTTCCGATTTCTCAAATATCCGTAAAGCCCGGCTATTTGGCACGGCGTGCCGCTGAACACCACTATGCGCCCATCATCAAGAAACCTCTTGGCTGCCGCATAGCTGTCGCCAATCAGGCTTTGCACATACTTCGAACCGCGAAACCGGGCACAACCTTCCATGGTTTCGCTGTATGAATGGCGTAGAACCATGTCCTTGTCAAAGGTCGCGCCGAATACTACGCCGCCATTGTCGATAGCCCATTTGGCTATAACGGTGAAGAAACCGCCCGACGTGCTGTCACGCAACACCTTTGTGTCTTTGTTCTGCACCACGTAACTCTCGGGCACAGTTTCGTCCTGCCGGGGTTGTTTTATTGGACATACACGCTCGCACAATCCGCAATCAATACAAATGTCAGCATTAACTTTGGGATAACGGAAGCCTTCGCTGTCCTCTTCCATCGTTATGCAATGCTTGGGACACACGTTATAGCACGCCCAGCAACCGCAACACAACGTCTTGTCAGTAATGGTTATCATCGTTTCTATCTTATTTCTGCGTTACAGATATTGCCAACAATGCCGCCATACAGGTATATCCGCCACACTGTATGAATGTATATCAAAAATTGATGTTTCCGGCATGTGATTGCAAACGGTATCAAACGGCGTTGTAAAAGATGTCGTTTTACGGAATAAAAGGCCACCTTTTACAAGCTGAAAAGCCACCTTTCGCTACGCGAAGAGCATGTTTTCATAATCTCTTCATTACCAGCCTGTTATGAAAAACAGGCTATTTATCGAATCAGGCTTGCGTGTCTTTCAGATAACGGGAATAATATCCCGAACGGCGAAGCAACTTGTTGCGAAACCAGTTCTGGTAAGCCCAATCAAGAGGAAAGCAGTAAAAGCGTGACCACTTCAATATCCGGCGCAACAGTTCTTTAGCCGGAGACTTCTTTCCGTGCCACGACCCCATGAAGTGATGGACTGAATAGCCACCCTCGCGCCCGAACGTCGGCACTTCGAAATAATGACGTGGAAAAATAAAACAACCTGGAGCAAATTCCCTCGTCCGGCCGTTCAACAGGAAACCGGGATAAGAGGCAAAAGTGTAATCGTTGAACACAGCATTGTTAACGTGAGTTCGGTATAAGAAAACGATTGAAAAAGTTGTGGGAATGAAATATTTTTAGTATCTTTATAGCTGATAATCAATAAGTTACATAAAAACATCCATTCCCATGACTGATG
>USHW01000036.1 GCA_900554545.1 uncultured Prevotella sp.
AAAAAGCCCCCAAAGGTTGCATGGTAATACCCACCCGCGTGCCCCGGAAAAGCGACACAGGATATAAAAGCCATATAGACGACTTGATAAGGCTGGTGCTGGAAAGGATTTGAGGATGAAAAAACTGGTGCTTACACTGTTGTTCGCGGCAAGTGTCGTCCATTGCGCATTTGCCCAATATGATTTTCTCCGTCCTGTGAAAGACTCGATACCCGGGGGATATGACTTTTGGGTCTACACACCGCAGGATTACTATTATTCTCTGGAAAACACCCCGGTAATAATATTCCTGCACGGGCGAAGCCTCTGTGGGAACAACTTGAACAGAGTGAAACGCTACGGGCCGTTGGACGCCATAGTGAAGGGCCGGCAGATTGAAGCCCTTGTCATAGTGCCGCAGAATCCTGGAGGCTCATGGAATCCTGATAAGATAAACGACGTGCTGGAGTGGACGAAAAAGCATTATGCCATGGATTCTACGCGTGTTTATGTCATAGGGATGAGCCTCGGAGGTTATGGTACGCTTGACTTTGCAGGAACATATCCCGACAAAGTTGCCGCAGCCATGGCTCTCTGTGGAGGAAGCACACTGAAAGACGTCAGCGGACTTGGCAAACTCCCACTTTGGATTATGCACGGAACCGCAGACCGTGCAGTTCCGATAAAAAACTCGAAGGACGTGATTGAACAGTTGCAGGAAAGCAATAACGACAAACGGTTAAGGTTTGACTGGCTTAAAGGAGCGTCACACGGAGCACTGGCACGTATCTTGTATATGACAAAAACTTATGAATGGCTGTTTTCCCATTCGCTTTTAGACAAGGACAGGACGGTAAACCGGGACATCGACATTGACAAGTCTGACTTGCAAAAAGCATACAATGACATGATTTCGGGTGCTCCTGACCCTGAAGTGGTTTATGATAAGACGATATATTGACGTGTGAGAAATCTGTTCAGGGACGTGAACACAAAACAAAACCGGCCGGATGAATGCCTCATCCGGCCGGTTTTTATTTTCTTGGCTATGACTTTTTATTATCAGAAGAACATGTAGCGGTTGTCTTTTACACCTGCCTTGAAGTAAAGTTCCTGCATGAAGTTTCCGACATAACGCATCATCTTCTGGCGCTGACGCTGTTCATACTCCTTCTCGTCGTACTTCACAGGACGGGCTTTCTTGTCTGTTACCTGGAACATATATACGCCTCCATAGCCCTTTACCGGCTGTGTACAGAACTTGCCCTTCGCTGTAGCTGCAACAGCTCCGCTCAACGCAGGCTCGCTCATGCCGGTAGACTGTACGAATACGGGAGCTGCAAATGTAACCTGGTTCACGGTGTCAACCTTTGCTCCTTTGCCCTTGGCTGCGGATACACTGTTCACACCTTTAACCTGAGCCATAAGCATTTCAGCCTTTTTGTCACGTATGACTTCGTTGCGGATATAGCTCTTCACGCTTTCGTCCTCAAGTGAACGGAAACCTTCCTTGTTAATCTTAGTTAGGACAAGAACCAGAAGGTGGTCGTTTTCTCCACATTCATAAAGGGGTGACACTTCGTTTTCCTTAGCGCCGAACAGCCATTTCATAGCCTCACGAGTGTCGCTCACTCCAGCTATGTAATGCTCTGAATTGCGCACGTCAGCACGTTCCCTCACTGTAAATCCGTATTTGGAAGCGTTCTTCTGCATGGCATCCAATGTCTGGTTTTCACTCACAAAACGGCTGAAATTATTGTAAGCATTTGAGTAAGTCTCCTTGGAGAACTCGATAGGCTTCTTTATTACTGCTGCTACATACTTGCTCGTCATGGCTCTGCGGTCGGTAACCTGGAGTATCAGATTGGCTTGCATGAGCTTTATATTTTTGATTTCGTTCACGCCGAGCGTGTTAATCGACTGGATGTAATTCCGCGTATCGTTGTCCATTGAAGGAGCATTCTGGTATTGGGCGGAAGTTATCCATGTCTTTTCGCCTGTCTGGCCGTACTTCTTTGCAATAGCTTCGAAATCAGCACCGGCCTTCAATGCCGTGTAAATACTGTCCGCACGCTTTGATGCTTCATCAGCAGTTGCACCTCCAACCTGAATTACACGCATCTGAACAGAGTCCGGCAATTCTGTCTTTGAAATAAGTTTTATTACATTAAGGGTATTGTCTGACTTGTTTTCTACAGGCGTGGTTGTTGCTCCGACAGCAATAGAGTCAAGACGTGCTGCAATGTCTGACGGGAAAGCTGCTTTGGTCTGCGGTATTCCGAGGTAAGCTATAAGTGAACCGCTCTTCCTTATTATACCTGACGGGTCAGCCGTATCCATCAATGCTTTCATGTATTCATTGACTGTTTTGTCAAGAGCCTTGCGGTCAGCCTGTGACGGAACAACTTGATAATCGACATATTTAATGGAACGTGTTTCCTCATACTGTCTGAAGCGTGATTTCAGTTCCTCGTATTTTGCCTTGAGGTCGCTCTCTGTAACATTTACCTTGTTGTCATTGATTGAAGAATAAGGGAATGACGCAAGCTGTATGCTGCTCTCCTGGTTTTCGTCATCAAATGCCATTTTTGCAGATACTGGATTGGAAAGCAAACATCCGTAGAACAATGCCTGATATTTCTGTGCGAGCAACTGCTGGCGCAATGTCTTTTCCACGAAAGTCCAAAAATCATACAGGTTACGGTATTGGTCGGCCATTTGTGTGTTTGTTCCCTGTGCCTGTTTGTACTCTGCAAGAAACTGTTTCAGAAGGTTTGCATCGAAACGTCCCGTCTGCCTGTTCACGAAAGGAGTCTGCAAAAGCATCGGGTTGGTGCCTACATTGAGTACGTTCTGCAGTTCCTGGTCTGTTACCTTAAGCCCAAGCTTTTCAGCTTCATGGTTTACAAGCTCGTTTTGAACAAACGTGTTCCAGACAACGTCTTTCACCTGATTGAGTTCTTCATCGGTAAGATTGTCACGGCCTTGCGTCATCCTTATGACGTTTGTGTACTCATCAACAAGCTTCTGGAAATCCTGCACGTTGACTTTGTCGCCTAAAACTTCGCCTACCTGCGCCCTCCGCTCGTTGCTAACACTGTCGCAAGAACGGAAAAACTCTTCAGCAATGAACGCAAAAAGGGCAAGACCTATCACGCAGATAAGTATTACACCTTTGCTTCTGATTTTTCCTAATACTGCCATTATTACAATTATTTATTTTTTTAATTTATTCAACAGGAATTACCATATTGCAATTTAGCGCACAAAATTACAAAAAAGAAAACAAAAACAATTATTTTTCCGATAAAAAGTTGTTTCCATCTCTTGTTTAATCAGTTTAAGGACAAATTCAATGTGTTTTCCTTGCAGTCGGTGTAGTGGGCAATCTCTTCTTTGCCTTGACCGTATCCGGGGCTGTCAATATGCTGTCGCCCTCGCTTTCTACAACGCCGCCTTTCACAAAAGCTCCCTTTGAATTTGTTATTGTATAGCGCGTCATGCGCTCGTCACTCCTGAAATAAGAACCTTCCATTTCTCTTTCAGGGGTGATAAGCCGCGAATACTTATTGCTGTAAAGTTCGTGTTTGTTCTGGTCCCAAAACAGCTCTTCACTTGAAAAGCGCAGGCCTTCAATGTTCTTTACGCGGACACGCCCGTGGAGTTCCCATAGCTTTTCCTGGTCAAAGTAATAAGCCGTGTCACACTGTATATACGCCTCAACATGGAATTTCGGGTCAAACTGCTCAAGGAACAATCCTTTTTCGAAAATCCACCGTGAAGGGTTCTTTGCCTGGTTGACTTCCCAACATTCAGCCACGATGCGGTATTTCATCATGCCGGAATCGGATACCAGCATGTTGACACCATAGGTAACCATGGTTGAGACGGAGTCTCTCGGATTGACTGCCGGCGCAATGTGCTCCTTCCTTTCCTGACAACCGAGAAAGGCGGACAAGACAACGAGTATGAAGGGTATCAGCTTCAAGTTGCTCAAAGATTTTTATTCTTGTTCAATCAACCTTCCACTTCATGAACCAACGTTCGTTAAACGTTATGCCGATATTGATGCGGAATGTGTTTTCATTCAGCAGTCCTTTGGCAGACGAACGAACCCATTGCCCAGAAATGTTAAGCATCGAGCGGTTGTTGTAGGCATTTATTATCGGTATGCCGAAACCGATGCTGGCGCTTATCTCGTCAGGACCGTCAATGCCGTTGACCTTATAATATGAAGACGCATAGGACACGCCTGCGCGGAAACGTATCCTGTCAAAGAACCTGCGGCTCTCCCAGTTGTTGCAGAATTCTCCACCAAAAGTCACCTTGTATCGGTCGGAATAATAGTTGTCCGTAAGTTCGTATGAGGGAGTTTCGTTCACAACCCTGTATACCGGATACTTCAGGCTGCCCCACTTCTGGTATGAAAAGTCGGCTCCAAGTTTCAGCCTGTCGGCATGGTTCCATGAAAGGCCTGCGCCAAAAGTAGTTGGTATCTCAAGTCCGTTGTTGACGGTAAACGACGCGGTGTCGGCCACAGCTGTCATGGCGTTGTTCGATATTACCATACATTGCGGGTCGGAGTTGAGTTTGTGGCCAAGTCCATACGTGAGTCCGAGCGTAAGGGCGTTTTTCTTGTTTATGTTAAGTGAATACTGCAAGCCGAAATCAAGCTTGTAGTTGCTCACTGTAGCCGTGTAGTATTTGTACAGGGTGTTTATGGAATTGTCCGTGTAACTGTTGGTTACCGAGCGTTCAATGTCTCCCCACAGGTAAGAGACGTTAGCGCCGACCGACAGTCCCTTTACGATTTCCCAGCCGACGCCGACGTAGAACTGGTGCAAGCCGCCGTTGCCTGCGTATGTGTTGACATATCCGGAGCTTCTGTTGCTGTTCAAGTAGCCGGTTATTGAATAGTTGTATCCGACATTGGTCATGGGAACTATACCGAAGCTTACTCCGACATGCTTGAAGGCCCGGAAAGCCGCCACTGCATATTCAAAGTCTGCGTTCTTCGCGTTCTTTTTCTGGCCGTTCTCTTCGAAGTTCGTTATCTGCCCAGACATACCCACGTCGAATATGAATGTCAGTGAATCCAAAGCCGAATATGATGCCGGGTTGATGTAGTTCACTTGGTTATGCTCCCTGAAACCCAATCCCAGGCCGTTCATTCCTCTATTGAAACCGCTCGACTGTTCGTTCAACAAGCCAAGCCCGTACTGGCTGTAAGGTGAGTTTGTGCCACTTTGGGCTGCTGTGGGAATGATACAAACCGCCGCCAGCGCGACGGTGCCTAATGCTCTTTTATAAAAATTCATTTCCTATTCAAATATTCTGTTAAGCCCGGTACGGACGACAAAATCGCCTGCAAAGATGGGCATTTTTTCTGAAAAATCCAAATCGGCACGGCTGCATGCAGTTAAATAAACCAAAAGTTAAAAATATTTTTCAAATATCTCTATACTAACGCCGTGAACCACGCTCACACAAAACATAAGCCGCTGGCTTCTTTCCCTTGGCGACATGCGGAAGCGCCGCATACTGACCGTTTCATAAAAAGCGGCCTTTTAATGTCCGAAAGGCGGTCTTTTACGCTATGAAACACGGCCTTTTGCAGCCCAAAAGGCCACCTTTTGCACGGCCGTAGGCAAGCGTCTGATTGTCAGCCGGTTATAAGACTCGTCAGCATTGGCCTTGTTTTTTCCGCCTGTATGGCGCTGCGCAGTCCTTAATGCCTGTGTGCCCCACTTTGATTTACAGCCTGCAAAATTATTGAAAAATTTTGGAATAATAGTGTGCGAAATGAGAAATATGAAGTATTTTTGCACCGTGAAACGCGTAATACATATCTTTGCGTTGGCCATTATCTGCCTTATCTCGCTGACTTGCAGCGAGATACATGCTTCCATTCCGGGTGCGCGGCCTGATGTGGACAACGATTCCGTAAAGATTAGCCTGCTGACTTGCGCGCCGGGCGGCGAGGTTTACAGCTTGTACGGACATACGGCCATACGCTATACCGATTATAATAAAGGCATAGATGTAGCGATAAATTACGGAGTGTTTTCGTTCAGTCAGCCTTTCTTCGTGCTGCGCTTCATTTTTGGAAGGACCGATTATGAAATGGGAATAGTGCCTTTCGACTATTTCCGCATGGAATATGAAAACGAAGGACGTCCCGTTTACCAACAGGAACTGAACCTTTCAGCAAAGGAAAAAGCCGCAATCCGCGACGCCATCGACAACAACTATCTGCCGCAGAACAGGGTTTACCGCTATAATTACTTCTACGACAACTGTACGACGAGGGCGAGGGACATACTGGTAAACAACATCGAGGGGCATGTGAGTTTCCCTGGCGACGGGCAGGTTTACCCTTCATACCGTGAGATGATACACTCGTTCAACGGGGATTCGCCGTGGGCGCGTTTCGGAAACGACCTACTTCTCGGGGTCAAGGCCGACCAGAAAACGACCCTTTCAGAACGTCAGTTCCTTCCGTTTAACTTGAAGGATGACTTCGACAAAGCCACTATAATAAGGAAAGACGGCACGGCACGGCCATTGGTGAAGCAGTCCACATGCATAACTGATTGTCCGCAGCTTCAGTCTGAAAGCGGTTTCCCGTTGCGTCCAAGCACATGTGCGTGGATAATATTTGCCGTCGTGGCCGCAATGACGTTGCTTGAGATAGCGACAAGGAAAAGGCTTTGGGTGCTTGACACCATACTCATGGTTTTTGACGGATGTGTCGGAATGCTCATCTTCCTGATGTTCTTTTCCGAGCTTCCTGCCACCAACACCAACCTTCAAATCCTGTTGTTCAATCCGCTGCCGTTGTTCTTCGCATACAGCGTGGCAAAAAAGGCGGCAAAGAACAAGCCTACGCGCTTCTGGCCATTGAGTGCCGCAGTGCTGGCAGTGTTCTTCATTTGTGGCTTTTTCCAGCAATATGCGGAAGGAATGTATGTTTTGGCATCATCTTTGCTGCTGCGATGTGTGTGGAACACCGTGAGGCAAACCAAACACCTGTAAAATAAACAAATGATAAACAAATATATAACAGCTGTCATACTTGCCGCCGTAACCGGCGGAGTTGCCGGAGCACAAGTGTCAAGGCCTGTGCCGCGGCTTGTTGTTGGCATCACCATCGACCAGCTCAGGACTGATTACATCGAGGCTTTTATGCCGTCTTACGGAGACAACGGTTTCAGAAAGCTGTTCAGGGAAGGGACGGTGTATGACAATGCGCAATATACATTTGCCCCGGTAGACCGCGCCTCGTCAATTGCGTCAATCGCAACCGGCACGTCGCCGTCGAGCAACGGCATAACCGGTTTCAGATGGCTTGACAAGAAATCGCTGGTACAGGTAAACTGCGTTGACGACAACGATTATGAAGGTATATTCACCAAAGAGCGCACATCGCCTAAAAACATAGCGACGACAACCATCAACGACGAGCTTAAAATCGCCACCGAAGGCGCTGCCATCGTATACAGCATCGCCATGGACCGCGATGCCGCCGTAATAGGTGGTGGCCATGCCGCCGATGGTGCGATATGGTTCAACGAGGACAACAAGTGCTGGTGCTCGTCAAAATATTACTTCAAGAAAGCCCCGCAATGGCTTGAGGGCTACAACCTTGTTTACACAGACGCACTGACAGCCGACAATATCAACGCCAACATAACCAACATTGCCCTTCAGTGCATAGCATCGAACGGCATGGGAACCGACAACGTGCCTGACATGCTGTCGCTGGTATATGACGCGAAAGTGCCAATTGAGAAGGACGTTCTCAACAAACAACTGCTGCAGTACAAATACATCCAGCTGGACAAGGAGCTTGAAAAGCTCATCACACAAATCGAAAGCAAGGTAGGCAAGCATAATGTTCTCTTTGTAGTTACAAGTACGGGCTACTGCAACGAACGGGACATAGACTACTCGAAATACCGTATTCCAAACGGAACGTTTTACTTAAACCGCACATCCAACCTGCTGAACATGTATCTTGGCGCCATCTATGGGCAAGACAAGTATGTGGAAAGTTGTTTCTACAACCAGCTTTACCTCGACATCCAGCTGATTGAGCAAAAGCGCATAAACACAAGCGAACTGCTCAACCGCGCCCAGACGTTCCTCATGCAGCTGTCAGGCGTAAGCAATGTGTTTACAAGCAAGAACCTTTTGTTGTCGGGCGACGACAACAGTTCACGGCTGCGCAAATGGTTTTATCCCAATAACTGCGGCGACCTAATCGTGGAAGTGTCTCCGGGATGGAAACTGCTGAACGAGGAAAAATTCCAGCAATATACGTCGAAAGAAAGTACAATGCCGTTTCCGCTAATATTCTACGGCACTGGAATAACTGCAAAAGACATTACAACACCTATAACCATCGACCGCATTGCGCCGACAATAGCGAAATCAATACGTATCAGGGCGCCAAACGCTTGTTCGGTGACACCGTTGTATTGACATCATATAATTAAAGGAGGAAATCAACAATTACGGTGCGATAAAAGCGGGTTGAACCGCCAGCTGCGCACGAAATGATTAATAACAAGAAGAAACATCATCACGAAATGGGTTTAAATAAATTTTTGAAGTCACTTTTCGGTGACAAATCTACAAGGGACATGAAACTCATACAGCCTGTAGTTGAGAAAATAAAGGCTGCTTATCCCGAAATAAAGGCTCTCGACAACGACGCTTTGAGGGCACGTACAAAAGAAATACAGAAATACGTCCAGGATTCGGCTAACGAGCAAAAGAAGCAAATAGAAGAACTAAGGGCGAAAATAGAAGACACTCCAATCGACGAGCGTGAAACTATCTTCAACCAGATAGACAAGCTGGAGAAAGAGGTGTTGGACATATATGAGAAGTCGCTTAACGAAGTGCTGCCGGTCGCTTTCAGCATAATGAAGGATACGGCGCGCCGTTTTGCAGAAAACGACGAAATCGTTGTAACCGCAAATGATTTCGACCGGGTACTTGCCATAACAAAAGATTTCGTGCGTATTGACGGCGACAAGGCCATATACAGCAACCATTGGATGGCCGGCGGCAACGACATGAAATGGGATATGGTGCATTATGACGTTCAGCTTTTCGGCGGCGTGGTACTGCATCAGGGCAAAATCGCCGAGATGGCTACCGGTGAAGGTAAGACGCTTGTGGCGACACTTCCTGTATTCCTCAATGCGCTTACAGGCAACGGAGTACATGTTGTCACCGTAAACGACTACCTCGCGAAGCGTGACTCGGAATGGATGGGGCCGCTTTATGAGTTCAACGGCCTCTCCGTTGACTGCATTGACAAGCACAGGCCGAACACCCCACAGAGGCGAAAAGCATACCAGGCGGACATCACTTTCGGAACAAACAATGAGTTTGGCTTCGACTATCTGCGTGACAATATGGCCGTGTCACCTGCCGACCTTGTACAGCGCAGGCACAATTACGCCATTGTCGACGAGGTTGACTCCGTCTTGATAGACGATGCACGTACACCTCTTATCATTTCAGGCCCCGTTCCCAACGGTGACGACCAGATGTTTGAAGAGTACCAGCCGTTGGTTGAACGTCTTGTCGATGTACAGCGCAAACTGGCCACGCAATACCTTGCAGAAGCGAAACAGAAAATTACCGAAGGCCGCGAAAAGAACGACCAGAAACTTCAGGAAGAAGGCTTCTTGAGCCTGTACCGTTCACACAAGGCACTGCCGAAGAACAAGCCCCTTATAAAGTACCTTTCAGAAGAAGGCATAAAGGCGGGCATGCTCAAGACGGAAGAATACTATATGGAGAACAACAACCGCAAAATGCCGGAGGCTGTGGAACCTTTGTATTTTGTGGTTGACGAGAAACTGAATTCTGTAGACTTGACAGACAAGGGTACAGACTGGCTTGCCAAGCAGGTGAATGATAAAGACCTGTTCGTCCTCCCCGACATAACTACACAGCTCTCTGCCCTCGAAAACGAGAAAGACCTTGATGACCAGCAACGTCTTGACAAGAAAGACCAGCTGTTAAATCACTATGCCGTACAGAGTGAGCGTGTGCATACCTTGCAGCAGTTGCTTAAGGCTTACACTATGTTCAATAAGGACGACGAGTATGTTGTGATGGACGGAGAGGTGAAAATCGTCGACGAGCAGACGGGCCGTATAATGGAAGGCCGCCAGTGGAGCGACGGTCTCCATCAGGCAATAGAGGCAAAAGAGCACGTCAAAGTGAAAGAGGCTACCCAGACTTTCGCCACAATCACACTGCAAAATTACTTCCGTATGTACCACAAACTGGCCGGTATGACGGGTACGGCAATCACCGAAGCCGGTGAGTTCTGGGATATTTACAAGCTTGATGTTGTTGAAATACCAACAAACAAGCCCGTCATCCGTAACGATATGGACGACCGCGTGTACAAGACTGCACGTGAGAAATACAATGCGGTAATCGACGAAATCGTAGAAATGCGCAACTCAGGAAGGCCTTGTCTGGTAGGTACGACGTCAGTGGAAATCTCCGAGCTGTTGAGCAAGATGCTCCAGATGCGCCACATTCCGCACAATGTGCTTAACGCGAAGCTGCACCAGAAGGAAGCCAACATCGTTGCGGAAGCCGGTCAAAGCACACCGGGCACTGTGACTATAACCGACCCTGACGGCACCACACATACTGAGGAACGTCTGCTTGGAGCCGTGACAATAGCGACGAACATGGCGGGACGTGGTACCGACATCAAGCTTTCTCCTGAAGTGAAAGCTGCAGGCGGACTTGCCATTATCGGTACAGAACGTCATGAGAGCCGCCGTGTAGACCGCCAGTTGCGCGGACGTGCCGGACGACAGGGCGACCCGGGTAGCTCGGTGTTCTACATAAGCCTTGAAGACAAGCTTATGCGACTGTTTGGAAGCGAACGTATCGCCCGTGTGATGGACCGCCTCGGCTTCAAGGAAGGGGAAAGGATTGAAAGTTCGCTGATAACCAACAACATAGAGCGTGCACAGAAGAAAGTCGAGGAAAACAACTTCGGCATCCGCAAACGTTTGCTTGAATACGACGACGTTATGAACAAGCAGCGCACCGTTGTATACGAGAAACGCCGCCACGCATTGATGGGCGAACGCATCGGCATGGACATAACGAACATCATTTGGGACCGTGTGGTTGAAATAATCGACAAGAACGACTATGAAGGCTGCAAGGACGAATTCCTCAAAGTGTTGGCAATGGAATGTCCGTTTACGTTCGAGGAATTTTCAAATGAAAACCACGAAAACCTTGCCGAAAAGGCTTTCCAGATGTCTATGGCGGCTTTCAAGCGCAAGACTGACCGCATACAGGCTGTAGGCTGGCCGGTAATCAAAGACGTATTCGAGAACCAGGGCGACCGTTACGAGCGCATCATGGTGCCCATTACCGACGGAAAGCGCGTCTACAATATACCGTGCAACCTGAAAGAAGCTTACGACACGGAGTGCAAGAGCGTGGTAAAACAGTTTGAGAAGACCATCCTTTTGCACGTAATCGACGACTGCTGGAAGGAGAACCTGCGTGCACTTGACGAGCTTAAACACAGCGTACAGAACGCATCTTACGAACAGAAAGACCCGCTGGTTATCTTCAAATTGGAGAGCGTGAAGCTGTTTGACGATATGGTGAACCAGATGAACAACCGCATCGTGAGTGTGCTGATGAGGGCGCAGATACCCGAAATACAGCGTGAAGAAGTGCGCGAGGCGGCACCGGAACAGCGCAGCCAGCGGTACACCGAGCAGAAAGACGACCTGACGAACCCGGCACAGCGCGCAGCCGCCAACCAGGACACGCGCCAGAACGCTGAGGCGAGAAGGCAGCCTGTACACAAGGAGAAACTGCCCGGACGCAACGACCCATGTCCTTGCGGTAGCGGAAAGAAGTTCAAGAACTGCCACGGCAGGGGACTTGTGTAAACCAGTTAAGAGTTAAGGACTAAGAGTTAAGAAGATATGCCCTGATAATTGTAATGCCAACCGCATATTTTCTTAACTCTTAGTCCTTAATTCTTAATCAAATCCTGTCACTTAATCAATTTGTTAAACATGCGAATAAACATCTCAAACCTTATAAAACAGTTTGGCGATAAAACTGCTATCGACATTCCGGACTTTGCGATAAACGATGGCGACATGATAGGTCTGGTAGGCAATAACGGTGCAGGAAAAACCACGTTGTTCCGCCTGTTGCTCGACTTAATCAAAGCCGACGGAGGGCATGTCACGATGTGTCACGAGGCAGGAGACGGTTCTGTTGTGGAAACTGACCCTGCCAAATCGGAAGACTGGAAAGCATTTACCGGCGCATACATTGACGACGGTTTCCTTATAGACTTCCTCACGCCAGAAGAATACTTCCAGTTTATAGGCAAGGTGAATGGGCTGTCAGAGCAGGAGACGGCTTCGAGGATTGACAAATTCCAGCATTTCATGAATGGGGAAATACTCGGGCTGAAGAAGCTGATACGCAATTTCTCTGCCGGTAACAAGCAGAAAATAGGCATAATAGCAGCCCTTCTCAACAATCCTGACCTGCTCATCCTTGACGAACCGTTCAATTTCCTTGACCCGTCAAGCCAGAATACGCTGAAAAACATTCTGCGTGAGTACAACGCGCAGACTGGCGCAACGGTTCTGATAAGCAGCCACAACCTGACCCACACAGTAGACATATCGGGCAGGATAGCGCTTCTTGAAGGCGGAAAAATAATAAAAGACCTGCCGAACAGCAACAACAGCGCCGAAAAGGAACTTGAAGATTACTTCAATATTTAGTACTGCGCGGGGTGGGTACATGCCCGGCTGTGGTCGCAAGGCTGTATGCAGGGTGGCTGTCCGGAGCCGGATATGGTTTAGTCCATACGGCTCCGGACAGTTGTTTTTTCATCAGTGGCGGACGATATAGGACTGGACTTTGCAACAAACTGTGTTACAGGGCTTTACAAAAGGCTGCAAACCGCATGCCGAAATGCCGCCTTTCAGGCTGCGAAATGCGGCATTTTGCAATGCGGAAAGTGGTCTTTTGCAACTCAGTCAGCTGCGCCCGGCAACGTACGGCAGGCCGACGGCATCACCATTAATAGGTATTTTGCGTTAAAGATGTAAGAAAGTCATTGTTTTTTGTTACTTTTGCATGACTTAAAAACAGGTAGACAATGAGACTGTCCGAACTTAAAACCGGGGAAAGAGGGGTCATCGTGAAGGTGTTGGGGCACGGCGGCTTCCGCAAGCGCATCGTAGAGATGGGTTTCATACGCGGCAAGATGGTGACCGTGCTTCTAAACGCGCCCCTGCAAGACCCTGTGAAATACAAAATAATGGGCTATGAAATATCGCTGCGCCATTCAGAGGCGGCGATGATAGAGGTTGTTTCAGCCGACGAGGCGCGCCGCCTTGAAGAAGAGGAGGCGCGCAAGCTTGGGTTGGCGGGAGTGTCGGAAACCGCGGCAGGCGACGATGCGCGCCTTACCGATGAGCAGCTGCACGAGGCCGCCGTAAAGAAGAGCCGGACTATCAACGTAGCCCTTGTGGGCAATCCGAACTGCGGTAAGACGTCGCTGTTCAACTTCGCTTCGGGCGCGCACGAGCGTGTGGGCAACTACTCCGGGGTGACTGTTGACGCGAAGGAGGGGCACGCGGAGTTTGACGGATATCAGTTCAATCTCGTAGACCTGCCCGGCACTTACTCCCTGTCGGCTTACAGTCCTGAAGAATTGTACGTGCGTAAGCAAATCATAGAGAGCACGCCCGATGTAATAATAAATGTCATCGATGCGAGCAACATAGAGCGCAATCTTTACCTTACGACACAGCTTGTCGACATGAACATCAAGATTGTTGGCGCGCTAAACATGTTCGACGAGTTCGAGCAGCGCGGCGACAAGCTGGATTACGACAAGCTCGGTGAACTGTTTGGCTTTCCCATGATTCCTACGGTGTTCAAGACCGGACGCGGAGTGGACGAGCTTTTCCGCACGGTAATCGACATCTATGAAGGGCGTCCCGTGCCAGGCAAGAGCGGTGTGCGCCACGTACACTTGAATCACGGCAAGTACATCGAGCAGGCCATAGACGCCGTGAAGGCCGAAATACAGAAGAACGAACAGATAAGATACAAGTATTCTACCCGCTTCCTGTCAATAAAGCTGCTTGAAAAGGACGCCAAGGTTGAGGATATTGCCAAGTCGCTGCCTAACGGCGGAGACATAATAGCCGCACGCGACAAGGCTGCCGACTACATAATGAGGGAAACGAAGGAAGACAGCGAGACTGCCATAATGAATGCCAAGTATGGCATAATACACGGCGCGCTGCACGAGGCAGGGTGTGAGGAGGGCACGAAGACCGATACGTACCAGACCACACACATAATCGACTCGGTTATAACAAACAGGTATGTAGGCTTCCCTCTGTTTTTCCTTTTCCTCTACATAATGTTCGAGGTTACTTTCACCCTCGGCCAGTACCCTATGGACTGGATTGAGGCCGGTGTGGCCGCGCTCGGCGACCTTACGAAGTCAACCTTGCCTGACGGGCCGCTGAAGGCGATGCTGGCCGATGGCGTAATCGCCGGTGTAGGTTCTGTAATTGTGTTCCTGCCCCAAATCCTCATCCTCTACGCCTTCATCTCGTTCATGGAAGACTCCGGCTACATGGCCCGCGCAGCCTTCATCATGGACAAGCTTATGCACAAGATGGGGCTGCACGGCAAGTCGTTCATACCGTTGATAATGGGTTTCGGCTGCAACGTTCCGGCCGTAATGGCGACACGCACCATAGAAAGCCGCCGCAGCCGCCTCGTGACCATACTCGTTCTTCCGCTGATGAGCTGCAGCGCAAGGCTGCCAATATACATAATGATTACCGGCACGTTCTTTGCCGCCAAGTACCAGTCGCTCGTCATGCTCTCGCTTTACGCCATCGGAATAATCCTCGCCGTACTAATGAGCCGGCTGTTCAGCAGCAGGATACTCAAGGGTGACGACACACCGTTCGTGATGGAGCTGCCTCCATACCGTTTCCCTACGGCCAAGGCCATGGCGCGCCACACTTGGGAAAAAGGCAGGCAATACTTGAAAAAGATGGGCGGCATAATCCTTGTGGCAAGTGTTATCGTGTGGGCGCTTGGCTACTTCCCCCACGATGACAGCCTGGGCCAGCAGGCACAGCAGGAGCAAAGCTATATAGGAAGGATAGGCAAGGCTATCGAACCGGCTTTCCGCGCGCAGGGCTTTGACTGGAAACTCGACGTCAGTCTGATTGCCGGTGTAGGCGCGAAGGAAATTGTTGCATCGACAATGGGCGTTCTTTATGCTGACGACGAGACCGTGGCCGACGATACGTCAGACAGCCCGGAAAAATATGACGTGTTGCGGCAGAAGATGCAGGCCGACGGAATAACACCGCTCACGGCATTCTCCTACTTGCTGTTTGTGCTCATATATTTCCCCTGCATAGCTACGATTGCAGCCATAAAAGGTGAAACCGGCAGCTGGCGTTGGGCTGCATTCGCTGCCGTGTACACTACGGTTCTGGCGTGGCTTGTCTCTGCGGCGGTCTACCAGGTCGGCTCACTGTTCGCTTAGTGTGACGGCATTGGGCATGTGGCTGTACATAAATCCTGGCTTGTATGACAGCCGTAATATATTACACTGAACATTCGTGGCCTGTTAAATTCTTTTGATGTAAAAAATTTGGCGGTTCGGATTATTTGATGTAATTTTGCAGCCGATTTAGTCCGCAAAGGCTCAAACAAGTCACGGCATGGAGCTGTGCGCCTTACGGAAAAAACCGTTTAATATATTATAAATGTACGCAATTGTAGAAATTAACGGTCAGCAGTTCAAGGCCGAGCAGGGTAAAAAACTGTTCGTACACCACATGAAGAATGTGGAAGAAGGCCAGGCTGTTGAGTTCGACAAGGTACTGCTTGTCGACAAGGATGGTTCAGTACAGGTAGGCGCCCCGACTGTAGACGGCGCAAAAGTAGTGTGTGAGGTTGTGAATCCTCTTGTAAAGGGTGACAAGGTCATCGTGTTCAAGATGAAGCGCAGAAAGGATTACCGCAAGAAGAACGGTCACCGCGCTCAATTCACAGAGGTTAAAATCAAGGAAGTAATCGCTTAAACTCAGGAGGAACAAGAAATGGCACATAAAAAAGGTGTAGGTAGTTCGAAGAACGGACGTGAATCGGCTTCTCAAAGGTTAGGCGTTAAAATCTGGGGCGGCCAGAAGTGCATCGCCGGCAACATCATAGTTCGCCAGCGCGGTACGAAGCACAATCCAGGCAAAAACGTTGGTATTGGTAAGGACGATACGCTTTATGCGTTGGTTGACGGTGTGGTTAACTTCCACAAGGGACGCCGCGACAAGAGCGTAGTGTCGGTGATACCTGAAACCGAGGCTTAAATACACAGAATTTATATTTATTCCAAACAAACAACAAAAATCCCATTTCTCTTACGAGATTTGGGATTTTTGCCGTTTTATGTGTCGGTGTATTGGGAATATTTTGTAATTTTGCAGGCAATGTGACGACAGGCGGGTCGCAGGCGGCAGGCGTACCGATTGGGCTTGTGCCGGAAAATGTTCTGTATGCTCGCCTGCTTGTGACTTGTCAACTAAAAAAACAATATATGCTTACACTTAAACTTATCACAGAGGAAACGGAGCGGGTAATCCGCGGACTGGAGAAAAAACATTTTAACGGCGCAAAAGAGGCGATAGACAATGTGCTGGCTCTTGACAAGGAAAGACGCCAGACGCAGCAGCAGCTCGACAAGAACTTGCAGGAGAGCAAGAAAATGGCTGCTCAGATAGGCCAGCTTATGAAAGAGAAAAAAGCCGACGAGGCTAATGTGATAAAGGAAAGCGTGTCAAAGCTGAAGGAAACTTCCAAGGCACTTGAACACGAACTTTCCGAAGTGCAGCGTAAACTTACCGAACTGCTTTGTACTATACCAAACATACCTAACGACGATGTGCCCGAAGGCAAGGATGCTTCAGACAACGTTGTTGTGAAGGAAGGCGGCGTAATTCCCGACCTGCCGGAAGATGCTTTGTGCCATTGGGACTTGTGCAAGAAGTTCAACCTGATAAACTTCGACCTCGGAGTGAAAATAACTGGCGCGGGCTTTCCCATATATATAGGCAAGATGGCACGTCTGCAAAGGGCGCTTGAAGCGTTTTTCCTCGATGAGGCACGCAAGAGCGGATACCTGGAGATACAGCCTCCATACGTTGTGAACGAGGCTTCCGGTTACGGAACAGGCCAGCTTCCTGACAAGGAAGGGCAGATGTACCATTGCAATATGGACAACCTTTATCTTATACCGACGGCTGAAGTTCCGGTTACAAACATATTCCGTGATGTGATACTTGACGAGAAGGACCTGCCGATAAAGTATTGCGCTTATTCGGCTTGCTTCCGTCGCGAGGCCGGTTCTTACGGCAAGGATGTGCGCGGCCTTAACCGTTTGCACCAGTTTGACAAGGTGGAGATTGTGCGCATAGACAAGCCCGAGCATTCATACAAATCGCTCAATGAGATGCTGGCTCATGTAGAGGGGCTGTGCATAAAGCTTGAATTGCCTTACCATATATTGCGTCTCTGCGGCGGCGACATGAGCTTTACTTCTGCAATCTGTTATGATTTCGAAGTGTATAGTGCCGCACAGAAGAAATGGCTTGAGGTTTCGTCAGTCAGCAACTTTGAAAGTTATCAGGCCAACAGGCTGAAATGCCGTTACCGTAACCCGGAAACCAAGAAGCCTGAACTTTGCCATACGCTTAACGGTTCGGCGCTTGCATTGCCGCGCATCGTGGCTGCGATAATAGAAAACAATCAGACACCTGACGGCATTCGTGTGCCGAAAGTGCTTGTGCCTTATTGTGGTTTTGAAATGCTTGATGACAAGAATTTCTAATTGAAGTTATACGGTTGTAGGGTTATAGGATTGATAAATGACAGAAAAACAAAAGTAAATCCTCATAGCCCTACAACCGTAAGACCTTATAACCGAGTTTTACTATGAACAAGATTATCCGTAAAGAACAGTTTTCCGAAAAGGTATTTCTCTTTGAAGTCGAGGCTCCGCTTATTGCAAGAAGCCGGAAAGCCGGCAATTTTGTCATTGTGCGTGTAGGCAGCAAGGGCGAGCGTATGCCTCTGACGATAGCCGATGCCGACGAGGAGAAAGGTACTATCACTATTGTTGTGCAGGAAGTGGGCTTGTCGTCAACAAAGCTGTGCCTTCTGAATGAAGGTGACTATATTACAGACGTTGTAGGACCTCTCGGCAATCCGACAAAAATAGAGAATTACGGTACTGTGATTTGTGCTGGCGGTGGAGTGGGGGTTGCCCCCATGTTGCCGATTGTAAAGGCATTGAAGGCGGCGGGCAACCGTGTGCTTTCTGTCATTGCAGGGCGCAATAAGGAACTTATAATATTGGAAGACGAAGTTCGTGCCAGCAGCGATGAACTCATAATAATGACCGATGACGGTTCTTATGGCGAGAAGGGAGTTGTAACTGTTGGAGTGGAGAAACTCATAAAGCAGGAGCATATTGACAAAGTGTTTGCCATCGGGCCTCCTATAATGATGAAGTTCTGCTGCATGCTTACGCAGAAATACAACATACCGACAGATGTCTCGCTTAATACAATCATGGTGGACGGTACGGGCATGTGCGGTGCTTGCCGTCTGACGATAGGTGGAAAGACAAAATTCGTATGCATAGACGGTCCTGAATTTGACGGTGCTTTGGTTGATTGGGACGAGATGTTCAAGCGCATGGGGACATTCAAGCGTGCCGAGCAGGACGAGATGGCTCATTTCGAGGAGCATTTGGAGACTGTTGTTCCGGATGGTGAGGCCGGCGAAGGAAAGGCGATGCCTGCCGGAGAGGCTATGGATGTTGCACCGACGGATGAGCCGTTGGATGTGCTTACGGATAGAAATGCCGAGTGGAGAAAGTCTTTGCGTGCGTCGATGAAACCGAAAGAGCGCACTGCAATAGAGCGTGTTGTGATGCCGGAGCTTGCTCCCGAATACCGTATAACGACACGTTATGAGGAAGTAAACAAGGGACTTACCAAGGAAATGGCGCTTATGGAGGCAAAGAGATGCCTTGATTGTGCCAAACCTACTTGTGTTGAAGGCTGTCCGGTTAATATCGATATCCCTTCTTTTGTCAAGAATATAGAGCGCGGCCAGTTCCTTGCGGCTGCCAAAGTGCTTAAAAACACGTCGGCTCTTCCGGCTGTGTGCGGCCGTGTTTGTCCGCAGGAGAAGCAGTGCGAGAGCCGTTGCATACACTTGAAAATGAACGAACCGGCCGTCGCCATCGGTTATCTTGAGCGTTTCGCAGCTGATTATGAACGTGAGAGCGGCAATATGTCTGTGCCGGAACTTGCCCCGTCCAACGGTATAAAAGTAGCCGTTGTGGGGTCTGGCCCTGCCGGATTGAGCTTTGCCGGAGACATGGCAAAGCGTGGTTATGACGTTTATGTGTTCGAGGCTTTGCATGAAATCGGCGGCGTGTTGAAATACGGAATACCAGAGTTCCGTCTTCCCAATAAGATTGTTGATGTGGAGATTGACAACCTTCGGAAGATGGGTGTGCACTTTCAGACAGACTGTATAATCGGCAAGACCATCGGCATAGACCAGCTGGAACGTAGCGGTTTCAAGGGAATTTTTGTCGGTTCAGGTGCCGGACTGCCTAATTTCATGAATATTCCGGGCGAGAACTTGATAAATGTGATGTCGTCAAACGAGTACCTTACGCGTGTAAACCTTATGGACGCGGCCAATCCTACGACAGATACGCCGTTGAACATCGGCAAGAAAGTACTTGTCGTTGGTGGCGGTAACACGGCCATGGACTCGTGTCGTACGGCGAAGAGGCTTGGCGCTGATGTGACGATTGTTTACCGCCGTTCCGAGGCGGAGATGCCTGCACGCGCCGAAGAGGTGAAACACGCTAAGGAAGAAGGCATCAATTTCTTGTGCCTGCATAATCCGATTGAATACGTAGCCGATGAAAACGGTGCAGTAAAGCAGGCCGTTTTGCAGGTCATGACACTTGGAGAACCAGATGCGTCTGGTCGTAGAAGTCCTGTGCCTGTTGATGGCAAGACGGTTACTGTGGAAGCAGACCAAGTGATAGTGGCAATAGGCGTGTCGCCAAATCCGCTTGTGCCGAAGTCAATAAAGGACTTGACACTTGGACGTAAGAATACCATTGTGGTGAATGATGAGATGCAGAGTTCCCGTCCGGAGATATTTGCCGGTGGTGACATTGTACGTGGCGGAGCTACGGTTATTCTTGCAATGGGCGACGGCAGGCGTGCTGCTGCGAATATGGACAAGCAATTGAAAGGCTGATTTTTAAGATGAACGGGTTTTATACAATCGTATTGCTCATACTAAGCAACGTCTTTATGACGCTTGCCTGGTATGGGCATTTGAAGTTACAGGCGTCCGGCGTGTCGGCAAAGTGGCCGTTGATAGGCGTCATCGCTTTTTCTTGGGGGATAGCCTTTTTCGAGTATTGTTGTCAAGTTCCGGCCAACCGTATCGGCTTTCAAGAAAACGGAGGCCCGTTTTCGCTCATTCAGTTGAAAGTCATTCAGGAATGTATCAGCCTTGGTGTGTTTGCCGTTATAGCCAACATATTGTTCCAGGGGCAGAACCTCCATTGGAATCATATCCTTGCGTTCCTGTTGATTATATGTGCGGTTTACCTTGTCTTTATGAAATGATGGGGTTTTGCCTGAATACGTTTTCATAGCGCATGCCATTATTAAGCCAAGAACAAAAGCTTGAACGGAAAATCGCAAGTCGTTTCCAAAAAGCTATTTATGATTATCGTTTGATAGAAGATGGCGACCGTGTGCTGGTTGGTCTGTCAGGCGGAAAAGACTCGTTGTGCCTTCTCGAACTGCTGGCGGCACGGCAGAAGATAAGGAAGCCTGTTTTTTCGGTTGAGGCGTTGCACATCAGGATGGAAAACATCAAGTATGAGTCTGACGTGTCTTATCTGAGCGATTTCTGCGAAAGCCGCGGCGTAAGGTTCCATGTCGTTACCACAGGTTTTGACGCTTCCATGGACAAGCGCAAGTCACCGTGTTTCCTCTGCTCGTGGAACAGGCGCAAGCAGATGTTCATGAAGGCGCAGGAACTTGGCTGCAACAAGATTGCGTTGGGGCATCACATGGACGACATAATCCACACCACGATGATGAACGTGTTTTTCCAAGGCAGTTTTTCAACGATGCCGGTGCGCCTGAAGATGCGTAAGATGCCGCTGACGATAATACGTCCGTTGTGTCTTGAGGCGGAAAGCGATTTGCTTGAATACTCCGCTCTAAAGATGTATCGCAAGCAGGTGAAGCTGTGTCCTTACGAAACGGATTCGCACAGGGACGACATGAAAGGGCTTTTTGCCGAAATTGAGGAAATGAACGGTGAGGCCCGCTATTCTGTTTGGAATGCGTTGGAAAAGGGTGGAAAGCTCGTTGAGGAATGAACCTTGTTCGTTTGATATAGCCATGGGCTGACATACAGTTTATAAAAGGCAGTGTTTTGCATTGCAAAACACTGCCTTTTGCGTTCTAAAATGTGCCTTTGTGAAAACAGCTTGATTTTGCAGCTACAGCCTCCGGCGTTTTACCTTTGTATAACATGGCAAGACTTATTTTGCCGACTTGCGCCTGTTGCACTCCCGGCAAAGCATCTGGCAGTTCTCCTTTACCGTGCGTCCGCCGTCACGCCATGGCGTAATGTGGTCGCCCTCCATGAATTCATAGTCCATTTCCTTGCCGCACAGCGCACACTTGCGTCCCTGCGTCTCCCACGCAGCCAGCTTGATGTCGTCGGGAAAGGCGCGAAGGTCAAGCTCGCGCTCGTCGCCTGTCAGCACGTATGGTATTATTCCCTGCTGCCGTTGTATCTCGCTGTCGCGCATAAGCGTGGAAATCTGCCGGGCAAGGGCTGCGGTGTCGAGCGTCTTGTCGTGGAACTTGTCGTAATACAAAGCCCAGTCAAGTCCCTTCATTATCTTCTTAAAGTGTTTCGGGTCGAAATTTGTTATCGCCCAGTTGATGACGTTCTGGAAGTAAGTCCACAGGTTGTTGGCGTTCGGGTCGTGCTGATGCTCGGCCATGTAGCCTACGATTGTCTGCCGTTTGCCCTCCCTCGTCTCGTGACCGGCCATCCATTCAAGGGCTTTTTTGAGAAAATCCTGCCTGATTGGAGTACCCGTTACAAGGTCTTTTGCCAAGCGGTAAGCACCGCAATTAGACTTTGAAAAATGGCGTTTCGCGTCCGACACGAACGGCCCGGCATACACGGCGTTGTTTATCTCCTGCTCGTTCAGCGGCTTGCCGGCTATATTTATAGTCCTGAACCACTCTAACTTTTCCGACGGTTCGCCCTCGCAGACGTAGACATTCAGCCGGTAGTCAAGGATTTTCCGCTGAATGTCCTTGGGCTGGTTGAAGAAATTTTTGAACTCGTAAGAGAACTTTCCGGCAACATATTCACACAAGGAGAGCGTGCGCTGCTGGCCGTCCATCACCTCATACGGGCATTCGGCATCGTCGCCACGCTTCACCCAGTACATCACGTTCAGCGGATAGCCGTTCAATACGGTTGTAATCACCGCCTGCCGCTCCTTCTCGTTATAGATAAACTCACGCTGGTACGGCGGCCGTATGTCCAACTTGCCGCCGTAAGCACGCACTCCCTGTTCCTCATTGTTGACATAACCGTTGGTTATGTCGCCAACAGTCACCTCTATTTGCTTGATTGTCATCATAATATCTTGGGGTGTTTATTTCTAATTAAAATCCTACTATAAAGCCTCTTTCCATTAACAACTCCGCATCCGCCTCTGTCTTCAGGATGAGGCTTATAACCTATTTCTTCCAATATTTCGTTCGGTGTGGATGCACGAGTGTTGCCGCTTGCCTGCCATATTATTTCGAATTGGGCAGGGCAATACTTATCAAGGAATGTTATAGGAACGCCCATTAAACCAGAATAATCACCTTAATTCCGCAACTAAGTGCATAGTTTGTTGTTAATCTTTTTTATAAGTCT